>CAMDMN010000101.1 GCA_945901965.1 Legionella genomosp. 1
AAGTGGCTCTATGAATTTACAATTAGGATAATTGCTACAACCAATAAAACGCCCATAACGACCAGTTTTTATATGCAATGCGCCATTACACAAAGTGCAAAGACGGCCTTCAACCACCTCATCACCTGCTTTTTCGCCATCAGGATTAGATATATCTTTAGTATAATCACAAGCAGGATAAGCCGTACATCCAATAAAACTTCCTCTTTTGCCTAAACGGGTAGCTAATGGCTCACTACATTTTGGACATTTTTCATCTAAAACTTTAGTTGTTACATCCTTGCGTTGCACTGTTTCATCTATAACATTAATTTGTTGAATAAATAATTGCCAAAAATCCTGCAATACTGGAATCCATTCTTTTTCGCCACGAGCCACAGCATCAAGCGTATCTTCTAACTCGGCTGTGAATTTATAATCAACATAACGTGTAAAATAATCAGTTAAAAAATGACTAACTATGCGGCCTACATCCGTAGGGAAAAATCTTTTTTTATCCGCATTAACATATTCTCGTTGCTGTAAAGTATGAATAATTGATGCATAAGTTGATGGTCGACCAATATCAAACTCTTCTAAAGCTTTAACTAAAGTTGCCTCAGAATAGCGTGGTGGGGGTTCAGTAAAATGCTGATTCGCTGCAATATCTAATAATTGTATTTTTTCACCAACAGATAATGCCGGCAATAATATTGAATTTTGATCATCATCTTTCGAGTCATCACGGCCTTCTTCATATACAGCGAGGAACCCATGAAAAGTAATAGTTGAACCATTAGCGCGGAAAAGATTCCCCTTTCCACAAGAGAAATCAACCGCAACCGTATCAAGCAATGCTTCTGCCATTTGCGAGGCAATGGTTCTTTTCCATATTAAACTATACAATTTAAATTGATCAGGTGTTAAAGAACGCTCGACCATATCAAGGCTACGTTTTATCGAAGTAGGTCGAATGGCTTCATGTGCTTCTTGAGCATTTTTAGACTTTGTTTTAAATACACGCGGAGTTTTTGGACAATTTTCAGCACCATATCGCTCTGAAATATATTCCCTAATTTCCTCTAATGCCTCATTAGCAAGATGAACAGAATCGGTACGCATATAAGAAATCAAACCCACAGTCCCTGAGCCTATATCTATACCTTCATATAATTGCTGCGCTACCATCATTGTTTTACGCGCAGTAAACCCTAACTTTCTAGCAGCTTCTTGTTGTAATGTTGATGTTATAAAAGGAGGTGATGGATTACGTTTACGCTGCTTTTTTTCTATTGCCTCAACAATCAAGTTTCCATCAGCTTGCTTTAGTAAGTCTGCCTTTATTTCTAAAGCTGTTTTTTCTTGGTTAACTGTAAATTGTTGTAATTTTTCTTGCTTATAATGTGTTAATCTTGCCTCAAATTGAGTAGATCCTGACTGGCATGCGGCAAGTATGCGCCAATATTCTTCTGGTACAAACTTCTCTATTTCTTCTTCCCGCTCAACAATTAGACGTAAGGCTGGACTTTGTACTCTTCCCGCAGACAAACCTCTTCTAATTTTTTTCCATAATAAAGGTGATAAATTAAACCCAACTAGAAAATCTAAAGCTCTTCTTGCCTGCTGCGCATTAACTAAATCCATTGCGATTTCGCGCGGATTATTAATAGCTTCTTGAAGAGCTGACTTTGTAATTTCATTGAAAAAAATACGTTTTACTTCTTTATCTTTTAAAAGATTACGCTCTTTTAACAATTCATAAACATGCCAAGAAATAGCCTCTCCCTCACGATCAGGGTCAGTTGCGAGTAAAAGAGAATCTACTTTTTTCACAGCCTTAGCTATAGCTTCAATATGACGGGCATTTTTTTCAATTGGACTATAAGTCATGAAAAACTGCCGATCTGGATCTACAGATCCCTTGCGCGGCGGCAAATCACGAACGTGCCCATAGGAGGCAAGAACTTCATAGTCATCGCCTAAATATTTTTGTATGGTCTTAGCTTTCGCAGGAGATTCCACGATAACAAGATACTTGGTCATTATGTAACCTTTTCCAAAAATTGTTTTTAATAGAGCTATTGAGCTCTAATGTAGCAATAGCTCATCTTCAGCATGATAAAGCACTAAATCAAGAAAAGCTAATTGCGTAACATCCAAGCTGTTAGCAAGCGTATTACGAATAGTCCACTTTGTTTCTTGTAATGAAACAAAACGTGACTCTGAAAAAATAAGTTTACTAATAATTAATTCAAACATTTCGGATGTTACAAATCCCCATGCCTTTATACGCATAAGAAATTGATAACTAGCCTTAGTCAATTTCATTTGCTCATCATTTGTAAACACCCTTATAGAGTTATTACCCGCTTTTTTAAATATTTCTAAAGCGCTTATCACGATATTACCACCAATTGACTCTACGACAACTTTTTCACTATCTATATTTTTAGCGTTTTTCGACTCATGATGATCTTTTATCTGAGATAAAGTCATTTCAAACAAATTTAAAAGCATCTCAAAAAAGTTATCTTTCATAAAATACACCTCGTATAACCGCCAGGTACTGCTTTTACAATACCTTGTAATTCCAATTCAGCCAAGTCACAAATAGCTTTTTCAAAAACTAAACCAGATCGTAAAATTATTTGATCTATAGTCGTCACTTCAAAACCAATGCACTTTACTAGGTTTTTATTATCAAATGCAAGTCTATTGACTGATTCTGGCGCACATTGTTTATATTCAATGCCCAGCTCATCCAATACATCCGCGCTTGTAGTTACAAGTTTTGCTCCCTGCTGCAATAAATGATGACATCCCATTGCTTGCGGGTTATAAATAGAGCCTGGTATCGCCAAAACATCACGATTTTGCTCAATTGCTAACCTCGCTGTAATCAATGATCCACTACGAATTGCGGCCTCAACGACCAAAGTGCACAATGACAAACCACTTATTATACGATTTCTTAGGGGGAAATGTCCAGCAATTGGTGGACTTTTTAATGGAAACTCGCTCAAAAGTAGCCCAGTTTCACATAAATCAGCTGCAAGTTTTACATGACGCCGAGGATAGATACAATCAATTCCTGTACCCATAACAGCGATAGTTTTACCATTAGCAGCAAGAGCACCTTTATGCGCTTCGGCATCTATTCCCAAAGCTAGGCCACTAACAATAGTTATATCTTTTGCAGCCAGTTCAAAAGCAAAACGCTTAGCCGTTTCACTGCCAGTTATTGATGGCTTTCTAGATCCAACTATTGCAACTCTAGGCTGTAATAATGAAGATAAATCGCCAATAGCATAAAGCACAAATGGTGGGTCAGATATTTCTTTTAATAAAGAGGGATAGTTAGGATCAGTTAGCGTTAACAAAAAATGATTAGGTGCTTCTTGCCAATACAAATCCTGCTCGACTTCCTTAAAATTAAACGCTTTAATTTCATGAGCAAGGCTCGATGGTATTCCAGCCTTTTCTAGAAGATCTTTAGAAAGGCTAAACATTTCCTCAAGATTAGGCCATCGTCGCAATAATTTTACAACGGTGCGAGGACCTACCTTAGGCATCCGATTTAATGCAAGAAGATAATATTTATTATTCATTAGATACTCCATATCTAATAAATAAGCTAAAAAACAAACGACAAAAAATGACAGATTGCGGATTATTGGGTATATATCGCATTAAACATTCCTTTATAAATTTTATGCGGCTTGCAGCAGGACTTGATATTAGGGATAATACCACGCTTATATTAACTTTAAACAGACTATAAATGGCTATTCGTAAGATTATTTATCTACCTGATCCAAGACTCAGACAGGTCACAAAAAAAATCACTGAATTTAATGATGATTTACAACTCATTATCGAAGACATGTTTGATACTATGTATGATGCTAACGGCGTTGGCTTGGCGGCACCACAAATTGGTTTAAGTCTTTGTTTATCCGTAGTTGATGTTGGTGGTGATAAAAAACAACAACTCGTATTAGTAAATCCTGAAATCATTGCATCTAGTGGTGATCTTGAATATATGGAAGGCTGCCTATCTGTTCCTGGGGCTTATGATAACGTACGGCGAGCTGAAAAAGTTACTATAAAAGCACAAGATCGCTTCGGCAAACCTTTTGAAATGGAAGCTGAAGGTCTTTTAGGTGAATGTTTTCAACATGAAATTGATCATCTAAATGGTAAATTATTTGTAGATCTTCTTTCCCCGATTAAACGAGCACTAGCTCGAAAGAAAGTTGACAAATTTAAGCGCTATCAAGAACGGAACCTATGAAATCTTTAAATATCGTATTTGCAGGCACTCCAGAATTTGGGATCCCATGCCTTGATGCTTTGCTTTCATCAAAACATAAGCTACAAGCAGTCTACACTCAACCAGATAGACCAGCAGGACGTGGTCGTAAGTTACAAGCATCAGCAGTAAAAGAATGGGCTACCGCACAAGAAATACCGGTTTTCCAACCACTTAACTTTAAACTTCAAGAAAATATTAACGAACTAGCGGCACTTAAGCCTGATCTTATGGTTGTCATCGCCTATGGTTTGATTTTGCCACAAGCAGTCCTTTCAATACCGCATTTTGGTTGCATTAATGTTCATGCTTCTTTACTGCCACGCTGGCGCGGGGCTTCCCCCATTCAGCATGCAATATTATATGGTGATAAAGAAACTGGGGTTACCATCATGCAAATGGATAAAGGCATGGATACTGGGGCTATGTTAAAAGAAATCTCGTGCCTAATAAATAATGATACTGCAAGCTCACTAAATCTTCGCTTATCACAAATTGCGGCCGCTCCACTAATAGAAACTATCGATAATATTGCAAATTCAAACATAAAATCGACACCACAAGATGAAAATTTTGCAACGTATGCACCTAAAATAGCTAAAATAGATGCAAAAATTAACTGGAATAAAACTGCCCTTGAAATTGATTGCCAAATTCGTGCGTTTAATCCTTGGCCTATAACTTATACCGAAGTAGACGATACAATCATACGCATTTTTAAAGCAAAAGTTATTCCAGAAGAATGCAAAAAAAAACCAGGTACAATATTATCGCTGGATAAAAAAGGCATGTTAGTGGCAACCGGTAAAGATGCCTTATTAGTAGAACAAATTCAATTTCCGGGAGCTAAAGCTTTATCAGTAGGTGATTGGCTATTAGCTGCGCGTAACCAATTATATGTTAATCTGATTCTACAATGAAAAAAAACGAGCGCTTTGAAGCGCTGCAAATATTAACTAATGTAATAAAAAATAAAACCGAACTATCCCATCTTTTATCTTCTAATAAAGACTTATCCCCTTTATCTAAAGAACTATGTTTTGGCATATGCCGGCACTATTATCGCCTTTCTATTTTAGCTGATAAATTACTAAAGAAGCGCCCCAAAGAAGTAGATCTCTGGATAATATTACTTATGGGACTATATCAACTGCATTATTTAAGAATTCCTGATTATGCCGTAGTTAAAGAAACTGTGGCCTTAGTTGAAAATATAAAAAAACCATGGGCAAAGGCTCTGGTAAATGCAATATTGCGCACCTATTGTCGTGAACAAGAAACTCTAGTTAAAAATTTAGAAAATAATGAGTCTTTTATATATGGACATCCAGCATGGCTCATAAAAAAAATACAAAAATCATGGCCCAATCATTGGCAAAATATACTTACAGCCAATGATATTCATCCACCAATGAGTCTTCGCGTAAACACCAAAAATAATTCGGTAGAAGAATATTTAGAACTTCTTGAAAAAACGCAAATTAATGCATCTAAAATGCAACATTCTCCATCTGGCATTAGCTTAGAAAAACCTTGTGATGTACAAGAATTGCCAGGATTTAGCATAGGCGACATTTCCGTACAAGATGAAGCCGCACAATTAGCTGTTATACTTCTAGATTTAAAGCCAGGCTTAAGATTACTTGATGCTTGCGCGGCTCCCGGTGGCAAGACTTGTCATATTTTAGAAACTGAAAATCAACTGGCAGATTGTATTGCCTTAGATATTGATGACAGAAGACTAAACCGCACAAGAGAAAATTTAACGCGCTTAAAGCTTCAAGCTACATTATTAAAAGGCGATGGTTTAGAGCCAAAAGATTGGTGGGATGGAGTTTTATTCGATAGGATCTTACTTGACGCACCATGCTCGGCCGTAGGCGTTATAAGGCGTCACCCAGACATAAAAATTTTACGTACAGAAGAAGATATCAAAGCCGCAAGCTTACTCCAACATGACTTACTAGAATCATTATGGCCACTATTAGCAGTTAACGGTATAATGGTATATGCCACTTGTTCGATTATGCCAGAAGAAAATGAGCTACAAATTTCTAATTTTCTCAACAGGCATTCAGATGCTAAATTTTTAACCACAAATATTGCATGGGGAAACCATACAAACCACGGCTGGCAAATTTTTCCAGGAGAAAATAATATGGATGGTTTTTTCTATAGTAGATTGATTAAAACTAATATTTAATTAACTAAATAATATCAACCTCTTGATTAAGATATAGGATTAATACTCTATCAAGGTCCTCGATTTGGGGATGCTGGGGCAACTGGGGCTTCACTATCAGCCGATGGTAACGGCGCTAAAGCATCAGTTGAACATATAGCAGTTTTATCTACTTTAGGGTTCATATCTAGCTTTAAAAGAGCATCTGTAGTTATTGTTGCTGATTTTCTATCTAGTGAAACATTAAAACCTTTATCTTCCAAAATTTTTTTTTGTCCATCAGAAATACCGTATGAAAAAAATCCACCAAACTTAATTTTCACATTGTTATCTTCAAATGATATTTCATTCACCTGAATTTCAGGATTTGAAAAAAATGGGACTCGATAGCGCTTGCCTGCATCATCAACAGTTTTCGTTTTATTCATTAGTTGATTGACAAGCATTGCTTTTACAAGTAATTTTTGACCATTATGAAGTTTTGACAATTGATTAATTGATAAGGGGATACCTTTAACATTCATAGCAGGAAACAACTTCTTAATGCTTTTAATGCGTGAAGTAAAGGTTTTATGGCATAACTTAGCATCGGCTCTCAATTCAGCAGCAATTCTAGCTTCGTTTGGATCTGAAATTTTTCTTAGATTAGCCTCGGCAATACTTTTAAACATGCTGTTGATGTCTTCTTCCTTAGCCAATAAATTAAGTGCCCCCTTAACTTTTTCTTCATAACTTGAATCATTTATAACTGACTTATTCCTACCCATATGATGACGACTAACTTCGTCAGTTATCCTCACATCAGTAGCCAAAGGGTGCGTAGCTTCACTGCCATTAAGTTAAGGAATAACTCATTGATTTTTAATTAAAAAGGATCATCATATCGCGTACTCTTAATAATAAACGGAAAGTGCGCTAAAATGGACAAAAACAATGAGTTACTAACCTTAATTGGTGGCGCTATAAAACGACAAG
>CAMDMN010000102.1 GCA_945901965.1 Legionella genomosp. 1
GACAAATGGAAAATTTGTTAATCTATGTATTAAAGTTGTGTCTATGGCATGTCCTGGCTGAAATTGTTCATTATCAGGAAAAATAGTAGATTCCTTTGGGTGAATAGGGTTATAAGCCATTTAAAAAATCCAATTAATAATTAAGTAAGGCATAAATAGTACACTAATATTAAATTTAACTCAATGATTCGTTATGCTTCGGTTTATTTTTTGAAATCAATTTAACTCTTTGCAACTGACACGAAAAGGCGCATAATAATTCTTTTTTGACAAATTAATTATTAAGTATGAAGCCTATAGTCGAGGAATTATTAACCAACGCACTGCTGATTCTTCAGGAGTCAGGTTATGCTCCTAAAAAACTTAATATGGAAATTAAAGTTTGGCGTTCTATAGATGCAAGTCATGGAGATTATTCTTCTAATTTAGCAATTGTATTAGCCAAGCCTTGTGATCAATTGCCGCTAAAGATAGCGGCTTTATTAATTGCTAATATTCCAATAAAACCGCATTTTTTGCGTGTTGAAATTGGAGGGCCTGGGTTTATTAATTTTTTTCTTGATAGTCATGTAAAAGTACAAATGATAGCTACTATTTTTAAAGAAGCGGAGAATTTTGGTAAATCAAAACTTGCTGTTACATTGTGTTATATTATAGATAACCCTGAAAAATATATTGATTTTGATTTAGCTGCATTTAAAGATAGTGATAATCCAATTTTTTATATTAAATACGCGCATTCGCGTATTTGCTCGGTTCTTAGACAATTGCAAGAGAATAATCTATGCACTAATGATGATTTAGGGCTGTTAAATTTAGATTTACTCAAAGAGCCACTTGAATTATCTTTGGTATCTATTTTAAGTCGCTATCCTGAAGTTGTTGAAATAGCAACAAATACATGTGAGTCAAGTATGCTTGCATACTATTTACGTGAATTAGCTAATACTTTACATAATTATTATAATGCTGTTCAATTGCTTTGTGAGTATAATCAGTTAAGAGCGGCGCGTATCTGTTTATTAAAAGCTGTACGCCAAGTATTGCAAAATGGTTTACAATTATTGGGTATATCTGTCCCTGAGAGTATGTGATGGCTAATGATTATAGAAAAATAAATAAAACACCGAAAAAAAGTGGATCATCAAAGCAATTATTATTGGTGCTTGTATGTTTTCTTTTGGGTTATTTAACAGCGTCGGTATTTGACTTGACTAGTTTATCTAGTTTTGTAAATACAACCATTCTAGCGCAACACTTTCCATCTAAAGTTTTAAAGATTGAGCCTAAAGAAGCGCAGTTAATTAAACCTAAATTTGAATTTTATACGCTATTAGCAAGTGAGCGCGATGATGCAAATCAAGAGAGCGAATCGCTTGCTAAAGCACAAAATATTAAATCATTGGTTCCTGTAACTATCGCTACAGCGGTTAACGACAATAAAATTGTTAAAAATAAAGAAGATAAAAATCAAGTCGGATCTGAAACTCAGGCAGTTACTAAAGCTATATCTAATAATAATTCTTATCTTGTTCAGATTGCTGCTTTTAAAAATTCACAAGAGGCAGAGAAGATGAAAGCTTCTTTGGTTGCTAAAGGTTTCGTGGTTAATGTTTCAACAGTTGCACAACGAAAGACAAATTGGTATCGCGTAGTTATTGGTCCATTCCCTTCAATTAGTTTAGCCCAAAAAGCTCAAGGAGATGTAGCTCGGAGTGAGCATATTGTTGGTATGATTCGTAAAATGGAAGCTTAAGTTTTTTTACCTAAAAATTTAAGCTTTTTTAAAGTTTGAGAGTAAAAATGTCTGTAACCCATATTTTTTCCCTTCCTAGTATTAGCTGCGTTAATTGTGTAAGACCAATTGAGACTGGATTAAGAGCATTAACTAGTATAACTATAGATAGTCTTTCTGTTGATATCGTTGAAAAAAAATTAACTATAGTTGTGGCAGATCCTCATCATAATTCTATAAATGCTCATGAATTAATATGTAAAGAATTAGATAGTCTTGGCGTTGAATATAGAGAGATAAAATCTGCTGAAATTAATAAAAAATTAATTGAAAAAAATATTTTTTTACACTGGGTTTTAGGTGGTTTAGGGATTGCGAGTGGCATCACTATACTTGCTTTATCTATGTTTGTTTCAATGCCAATAATAGGTTCTATTATAATTGCAGCCATTTCTGTGCCACTTACTTTAATACTCGGCGCATCATCTTATAAAGAGGCTACAGTTAATTTATTTAAAACCCGCGCGTTAACCATGGATATCTTATTTTTACTAAGTACGATAACAGTTATATCAATATCGCTAGCGTCTTTCTTCTTTCCTGGGTTACCAATGATGTTTGATGCGGGGCTTTTGATTTTTGGGTTTCGTCATATAGGTTATGCAATTGAAGCATCTATTCAAAAGGCTATTGGATTAGGAAAGAATTTTAAAGATAGATTGCCCCGCGAGGTTATAGTAGTTAGAGATTTAGCTTTTGAGAAGAATCTATTAAAAGATATAAAAATTGGTGAAATTATATTAGTTCAACCAGGGGAAATTATTCCTTTGGATGGGATTTGTGAAGATGATGATGGTTTGATTTTTGATACGATTAGATCTGGGTCTAATCTTCCTCGCTCAGTGGTTAAAGAGGAGGTAGTTCTTGCAGGTATGACTGTTGCACAAGGCGGTAAGCCTATGCGTATTCTTGTTAAGGCAGATGTAAATACATCTTATCTATCACGTCTTGATGAAAAAATTGCACGAGCTATTCATCAAAAAGCGGCAATAGAAACTGCAACTAATAAAATATTGCAATATTTTATTCCAACAGTAATTTTATTTTCTTTAATATCAGCGTTAATTATTGGTAATTTCTTTTCTATAGGGTTTGCCGTTCAGTGTGCTGCTGCTGTACTTGTTGCGGCATGTCCTTGTACATTAGGCTTTATTACTCCGTTGGCTCTAAAAATTGGAATGAATAAAGCTGCAGAGTACGGTGTTAGTTTTGATAGTGCTAAAAAATTAGAGGAAGCTCGAGACATTGATTCTGTGGTTTTTGATTTAAATGGCACTATAACAGAAGGTACTCCATCGGTAGAGAGATATGGAGTGATTAAAGATTCAAATTTATCTAAAGAAGATTTCTTTGCTTATTTTTCATTGATGGAGGAAAAATCTTTACATCCTGTAGGTAAAGCAATAAGAGCTTTTACTAATGACCAAGTTAAAACAAAAACTAAACTTTGGCAATTTAATATGGTTACACCTTCTTTAAATTCAGGATTGTCAGCCATTATTAATAATAAGATTTTTACTCTCGGTAATCAATCTATGATGGAGGCTTGTGGTATTGACACAGCTTTAGTATTAGATACTTTAAAGCTAAAAGATGAAGATAGTATTATTTATTTAGCTTGTGAAAAGCAGGTTGTAGGATTCATGTTACTTCAAGATAAAATTCGCCCTAATGCTATTGCTACCATAAATGCTTTAAAAACCATGGGGAAAAAGGTTTATTTATGTACTGGAGCTGATGAAGCTACTGCAAAACGATATGGTTCTTTGTTAGGAATTTCTCCTTCGAATATTCAAGCTGGATGTCCTGGTTCAGCTCTTAATGATGAAACTATGGATAAAGAGACTTTTATTAAAGGTTTGATGCAAAAAGGGCGGCGCGTTGCATTTGTAGGTGATGGTCCAAATGATGCTTTGGCAATTGCTGCGTCTAATTTTGGTATCGCGGTTAAGTCTATTGGTGGCGATGAAATTACTGAAAGCCATGCAGGAGCAATTATTAATAGTGGTTCATTGATGCCTGTGGCTAATGCTTTTGCTGTCGCTTCTGAAACAGTAGCTAATATAAAACAAAATCTTATATTTAGCTTATGTTATAATATTGGGGCGATGCTAGTTGCCAGTGGCTTATTATTATCTGTAGGTATTATGTTAAATCCTAGTGTTGGGGTTTTATTAATGATTATCCAAACTTCAATGATTTTGGGTAACGCATATACTTTTAAGCAGCGAAAATTAGAACATTTGCAACATGAACGTGGCGCGGAAGAGCCTTTAAAAGGTAGTTATCGATTATTTGCAGAAAATATGCCTTCGCTTGGCGTGAAAATGAAAACGGTTGCATCAATTGATGCGTCTCAAAATCAAGATTATGAATTTAAGACTCCATGGTTATTGCGCCAAGATCGCGATAATTACATTATCCCATCACAGGATCCTAAGTCCAGTTACATGCCACGAGCATATCATTAATCACAAATCTGACTAGTCCAGGTAGCCTTGATGTAGCCATATCGTTCCCCACAAGTAAATTTTATCTTGGCAAGTGAGCGGAATCCGAGCCACGACCGTTAGGGAGTGGAGATCTTAAGAACCACACTCCCTAACGGTCGTGGCTCGGATTCCTCCAGACAATGCAGTCCCATCAAGGATCATCAGACTTGTGGGGAACGATATGGATGGAGCAAAGCGTAATCAAGGTTTTAATTTTCAAAAACAAAGACTATTCTCGAGTTTCAAATAAACCTTGATTTGTGACTGATGGGGACTTCGGCGTAGTAAAATTTATCATCGATTAACGGTTACTTTAATATTCCCAGCATTTTTAATAGCATGTGGTTTACTGACGCTAAGAGTAATTTCAGTTAGATTAAATTCATTTTTTATAAATTTTGCAACATCTTCAGCCATAGTTTCAATCAGAGAATAAGAATTTGATGCGACATAATTAGTTACTGATTCGCATAGTTTTGAGTAATCTATAGTATTTTCCAGTTTATCGTTGCAATCGGCAATATTAAGTTTAATTTGTATATCTAATAATACTGATTGTAAGATTTTTTGCTCCCATGCATGAACACCAATATGGGTTTTTATGTTGAGGGCGCTAATTTGTAGTAGATCTGTCAATATAACCACCAAGAATTTAAAAATTTATTAACCATACCAAGTGTAAATACAAAAATATTAAAAGAAAAAATACAAGCTAAAACTATAACATAATTAGATTGTAATCGCTCGGGCACGTCTTTGCATCTATAGCTATATTGGCCAACCGTTTTCATTTTATTTACTAAGTATAATAAGATTAATAATCCATAAAAATAAAATGAGTGAATAGTAAATTTAGATGTGAGAGAACCCATTTTATCTATAGAGGTATAATCGATGGGGAAGTTGATAAAATCTAGGCATACAAAGCACAATAATATTGTTACTAATGATTTAGTTTCATTATTTATTATAGTTAATAATATTAAGGATAAAGGTAATATTAAAATTGGAAAATAATATAACCAACCAAATGGACTTAAAATTAGCATCATTACTAGAGTAAAACAAAATGATTTATGTTCTATATTTTCTTTTTCTATTATCTTTAATTTATAAAGGTAAAAAATCATGGTAATAAAGAAAACAATGAAAAAAATTATTTTGGCGGTTAGTAAGTCATTTGCGTTATAATGCCCATCTACAAATAAACGAAAAATTAGACCATAAACCCCACCATTCCAACTGGCTCCATACCAATGAACCTTAGATAAGGTGGTAAAATATTCTATGAAAATCTCGTTACTATAAATTAAAAAAGGGATTAGCCATGATAGAAAAAATACAATTATAATACATGCGCAAATTTTATAACGTTTTTTAATTAAGGCATAAATAAATAATAAAGCCGGGAATAATTTTATTGCAATAATAAGTCCCCAAATTAATCCTGCGGCATAATCTCTATCTTTTTTGTAAAAATGATAACCACTCATGATTAAGAAAAGCACCAATGCACCTAGTTGTGCAATAGTGGTATCTATTATTGTGGCAAAAAATGATAAATATAAAATATATAAATAAGGCCAGTTTTTTTTAATAAATGATTTGGAAAAAGCATAGTTGAAAGAAATATAGGCGCCAATTAAGCCTAAAATAAATGAAATAATTGACCATAATGTAATAGCATTAATAAAGCTTAAATGACTAAGTGGGCTAAATATTAAAATTGCAAATGGTGGGTTTAAGTTTACGGGTAATGCTTTTAATTGAGATAGGTGTTTTGTAAATAAATTAGAATATGGATTTATGCCTTGGCTAAGATTTTGGCCTGCATAATATAATGATGAAAAATCTAGATGAATTTTATAGGTTAAAATATAATAAAATATCAAGCTATAAAAGATAATTATCAATATTGCTAATAGCGGCCATATTCGTTTGGATGTTATATTTATCAATTTTTTTACCTTAATGCCATGGCTTAACAATTTATGCTAAAATTCATTTTCTTATTATTGAATATAACGGCTTCATATGTCCAATCCTTCTAATTTTTTGTTTATTCAAAGTTTATTAAAAGAGCCCGTGCCAAGAACTCCGGTATGGTTTATGCGGCAGGCTGGGCGTTATTTGCCGGAATACCGAGAGGTGAGAACTCGTGCAAAAGATTTTTTATCTTTATGTAAAAATCCACAATTGGCATGTGAGGTAACTTTACAGCCTTTACGTCGTTTTGCCCTTGATGCTGCAATTTTATTTTCTGATATTCTTACTATTCCTGATGCTATGGGTTTAGGTCTTAATTTTGTTGAAGGTGAGGGCCCGTCTTTTGAAAGACCATTAAACACACCTGCTGATATAGAAAATTTACCAGATATTTCTATTATTGATGATTTGGCCTATGTAATCGATGCAGCTTGTCTTATACGTAAAGAAATGCCAAAAGAATTGCCATTAATAGGTTTTACTGGCAGTCCATGGACGCTAGCTTGTTATATGGTTGAAGGTGGTTCTAGTCGCGATTTTAAGAAAATATTAAGTTTTATGTATCTTGAACCTAAAGCTATTCATTCTTTACTTACAAAGTTAGCTAAAACTATAGCAGCCTATCTGGAGGCACAAATTTTAGCCGGTGTTAATGCTTTGATGATATTTGATACCTGGGGTGGAATATTGACCACTCCAAATTATATTGATTTTTCATTAAATTACATGGAAGCTATTGTTAAACAAATAAAGACTAAATATCCAAATATACCTATTATTTTATTTACTAAAGGTGGTGGACAATGGTTACAACAAATGGCGAATACAGGTTGTGATGCTTTAAGTTTAGATTGGACTTGTGATTTAACTTTAGCGCGAGAGTCAGTAGGTCAAAAGGTTGCTTTACAAGGTAATCTTGATCCTGCAGTATTATTAACAAATCCTGAATGTATTAGAAATGAAGTCAAGAAAATACTTGCAGCATATGGTAAAGGTACAGGACATGTATTTAATTTAGGCCATGGCATTACCCCTGATATTTCACCTCAAAATGTGGCAGCTATGGTAGATGCAGTTCATGAGTTTAGCCCTAGATATCATTTATAAGGAGATT
>CAMDMN010000103.1 GCA_945901965.1 Legionella genomosp. 1
TGGAAAACATTCTTTGCCAAATCTATACCTAATACCGTAATATCTTTCATTATGGATCCCTCACCTTGATTGAATGACAGTTAACATATTCATTCTGGCTCAAATAGAAGCCTTTTGATAGGTGGCGGGGTCCATACTATTACCCTACGCCATGAATTAAATTTTACTCGCGTTTTGGTAGAGCTATAAATAATGATCCGCTGTTATTTAGCTCATTTGCTTCCTGGCCTGCTTTAGTCCCCTCGCCTTTATAAACATCAACATGAGCCCCCATAATGGCGCCGCCAGCATCTTGGGCCACACACCATGAAGTTATGTTTTTGTAATTGTAGAGAAAACTCATACCAACAGGAATTACCTTATGATCTGTTGCACATGAGGCATGGGGAGTAATGGTAATATCTTCTGATCCATATGGTCCTCCATCTTCTTTAGAAAAGAATACGTAGCTTTGGTCGCGATTTCTTAAATCTGTTGCTTTATCATTATCAACTTTGTTATCTAGAAATTGACGGATTAAAGTTTCTGATGCGCCACTATGTTTGATTTCTTGAGAAACATTACAATGCAATTTTGCTTCATCATTACATTTGGGATTTTTTGCACAACGCTCCATTGCATCAATGTTTCCTCCGCAAGTAGGATCTTGTGCGCATTGTACTATGCGACCAAGCATGGTACGTGGCCTACCATTATCAACTACGTAATTAATATGGAATAACTTTCCATCAAGTTTTACTGAACCTGAACCTTGAACCATTAAAAAAGCTGGATCATTTGGATCTTTAACGTAACCAATTATATATTTTTTATTTATTGATCCATGATCAATTTCTTCTCGGTCTGGAACTATAGAATAGATTCCATTTCCATCTTTTAAACAAAATTTGCGTGGCATTTTAGAGACTGGATCCATTCCACATAAAGGGGAACGCAAGTTAAATTTTTTGATTTCCGTAGCTACTTTTACAACACCTGGATTAGAATAGATTGGATATATAAATTTGCCGCCTGGTTTTGTACGAGCTTCAACTGCTGCCGGGGCATAATAAGCTGTGAATTGAAACTGACCTTTTTTAAATCCAGCATGATTTTCAGGCCAGCCATCACTTTTATACCAGTCAAATTCATTTTTAATAGATGTTATATATTTATTAAAATCACCATTAGACGCTTTTGCAAGACTCAGCATTTTTGTATTAGTATTAAGGCACCATTCTTTTCGCTTAACTTTTCTTTCAGCAATTGTTACGGTTTGGAACTCGCCCTGTTCTTTACTGCAATTTTCAATTTGATTATTTAAAGCTTTAATAACTTCATCCATATTACCTTTAAGGTTGTTTAAAGGTAGCTCTGATGCTAAAACTTTATGAAATTTAAAGCGCATTACTCCAGGCTCTTTTGCGGCCATTTTTTGCCTGTTGGTATTGTCTACGAGCCTTCTAATATCTAAACACCTCTGTATAGGATCTGCGGGAAGTGTTGCATTTGAGATGATGCTAAACGTTACTAATATAGTAGTTAAAACTCTGTAAAAAATTATCATCCTGTAACCTCATATTATTGATGCATAACAATGGTCATTAAATATATAGGCATTTATCATTAAGTATCTATAACATTTGTAGATTAATGAGAAAAGTAGGGTGGGCAAAGCGATAGCGTGCCCACCAACAGTGCCAAGACTATGGTGGGCATGCTATCGCTTTGCCCACCCTACTTCTATTAATTTGTTATAGATACTTAATAAAGATGTTTACTTCCATATAAAATTAGTTCTTGCAAATATTAAGTATATTATACACAGCAAGCTTGTAAGCGTCACGAATTAAGAGGTTGGTCGGCGCCATACGCCCATCGCTTAAAGTTAAGTCATATAGACCATAAAAGATCTTGGTTGCCGGCATAAATGTACTTTAATTTTACACCGGCTTTCTGTTGGTTTTTTTCCAAACACATCATTTCTTTAAATTAATTTAATAAAAAAGACCTGCTGGTACTCAATTATAAAGCAACCTTACGTGTTACTAGTTCACTCCCTGGCTTGGGCTTTATTTCTCCATCAACTGGAGCTGGTACTGCCGAAACAAAAAATCCAACATGTCTTAATTGAGCCTCAGCGCTTAGTCCAATTTCAGTACCAGATGCGGCTTCTGTACTAATCCTGGCTTCAGTACCAGACACGACGGCTCTACTAGGCATGGCTTCAGTGCCAGACACGACTACTGTACTAAGCCTGACTTCAGTGCCAGACGCAACTTCAGTACTAAGCCTGGCTTCAGTACCAGGCGCTGCTCCTGAACTAAGCATGGCTTCAGCACCAGACACGGTTTCAGTACTAAGCCTGGCTGCAGCTCTAGCTTTAGCTTCAGCTTTCCTGGTTTTTTTTTCGATTAACCTCTCTAATTTTGCAAAATCTATTTTCATTGCTTTAGGATACTTTAATTTTGCAGCCATTTGAAAAAGTTCTAGTGCCGCAGCATAATCAACTGGACCGCCATAACCTTTTCTATACATTCGGGCACGCTTATACATTGCCGGAGCGTAGTTATAATCAATAGCTTGCTCGTAAAGTTTAATTACTTCAGCATAATTAACCTCACCTAATTTACCTTTATAATGCAATAACGCCAAATTATACATGGCCCTAGGATTACATAGTTCTACTGATTGTTTATAAAGTGCAATTATCTCAGCAAATTTAGCTTTTGCGAAAATACTATGATCATATACATAAGCAAGATTATTCATTGCATCTGAATTTCCATAGCTAATAGCTTGTTTGTATAGTGCGTATACCCGGTCCTTATCAAACATCTTATATTTATAATACAAACAAGCAAGGTCATTCATTGCTTCATCATTTTCCATGGCAATTGATCGTTCATATAGTTCAATTGCCTTAGAAATATCTACAGGACCACCAAGTCCATGCGCATGCATAAATGCTCGCTTACACATAGCCATTGGATTCCCCATTAATATAGCTTTATCATATAGTTTGATAGCCTCTTCATGATTATATGGCATTCTATGCCCATAAAAATACATATTTCCTAGAAAATACATTGCCGTATCATTATTCAATGCTATAGCTCTATCATAAAGTTTAATATATACACTCATTTCCACACGTGAAACAAAAGAGCGCTCTTCCATATAGGCATCCAATAGATATGCATAGCTAGGATTTATATGCTTTCTTTGTTTATATATTGAATCAATCTCTCCATAAGCTTGATAAATTTGGTCACCATCAAATGAATCACTAATAAAATATTTATCCCATGCCATCCAATATTTATAATCCCCGTGCAGAACGCCGCTAAGTAATTCGTGGAAATTTTTAATTATCATAACATGCCCTATTATTTAATTTTTTATTTTAAACTAGAGAACCTTAATTATTCCTTAATAGCTAACATTTAAATTAATTATTTTTAATTTAAATGTTAAAGTTGCCTTATAAAGTTCAACCGAGCTTATAACTTATTAGATTTAAATATTTAGAAAAACTTAAAGTTTTTTCATCCATTGCGGTTAAAAATAACTGTCCATTAATATTTTGTAAATAGATCAATAATCTTGTTAAATGTTCGCTGTCAAGCTCAGCTGCTATATCATCTAATAAATATATACATTCTTTTTGTATTAGTTGTGCCTGACTTAATTTTAAAGCTATTAAT
Organism: Legionella genomosp. 1; assembly: GCA_945901965.1. Lineage (GTDB taxonomy): Bacteria > Pseudomonadota > Gammaproteobacteria > Legionellales > Legionellaceae > CAMDMN01. The sequence goes on from CAMDMN010000103.1 coordinate 3,687, forward strand.
ACTATCTTTTGTTGACCGCGGGATAATAGCAGTTTTGCTTTTTTAGTTGATAAGTCAAAACTAATATCTGCTTGATGTGCACCCGAGTGGGTATACTGTCGATGTTGATCTTGAGTAAATTGCTCATTTAAAATTTCTTCAAGATTATTCCCCGAATTCTTTCTATCCCATCCTTTATAATATTCAATATTACATGGTAAATCAGTAAGACTAGGAAGTAGTTCCTGAAATTTAAGCTTCAAATTTTTAAAATATTCTTCTCTGAGATTATTTAGATTTTCGGCTAGTGTCACAAGTTGCTTATCCCATGGGATAAAATATTGCCGAGCGGCTTTTTGGCGAAGCAAGGCATTACGCTGTTTTAATACTAAATTATATGCTTTCCAAGTCGTAAGGTATGAATGTTCCACGTGAAACAAACCCCAATCTAACAAAGAACGCCTTGTAGCCGGTCCCGCATCAATAATTTGAAAAATATCTTGGTAAAATACTTGGCAAGGTAAAAATTTTGCAAGCTCACTAGAGCTATTACATGGTTGAGTGTTCAACCTCACTTGAGTTGGACCCGACAATGATTTTTTAATACTAATAGTCTCACCTATAGATGAGCGTGCAAATATTGTGAAAGACTGTTCGCCATGGCTAACCAATGGGGAAATTTCACGGGTACGAAATGAATGACCGGTACTAAGTAAATATATCGACTCAAGTAAAGTAGTCTTACCGCTGCCATTAGGACCAAAGAAAAGATTAGCTTGCTCGTTTAGTTTAAATTTAGAAGATGAAATATTACGTAAATTATGAATATTTAAATCCGTAATTCTCATATTTTCATAGGCATAATAATATACATATAATTTTCATCCTTTAGAGACTCTACTAATATTGAGCTATCATTCTTGGCTAGAGATAATCTAACTGAGCCATCAGGAATATTATTTAGAACATCTAATAAATAACTTGCATTTATACCGATTTTTATCTCATCACCAGTAGTCTCTGCTGTTAAAGATTCAATTGCTTCTTCTTGTTCTTGATTATTTGCAATCAAAGTTACAAGTTGTGGTTGAATATGCATTAACACGGCGCGAGATTTCTCATTAGCTAAAATTATAATGCGCGATAAAGCTCGCTTTAATAAATCTCTATCTATTATTAACTGTTTATCTTGTGATTTCGGTATAACTTTATTATAAGGAGGAAATCTAGCTTCGATTAATTTAGTTGAAAATGTATACTGTTTAGTTATTAATTTAAAATGCCGCTTACCTATACATACCTGTATTTCTTCATCAGTCACAATAGATAACATTTTTAATATTTCTTGGATGCCATTGCGCGGGATTAATAGCCGGTGGTGATCGTTGTTTAACGGGCAGGGCATATGACATATAGCCATACGATGTCCATCTGTTGCTACTGCTGTAATTTTTTGCGCGTCAATTTCAACAAATAAGCCGTTTAAAAAAATGCGTGCGTCATGTTGGGACATGGCAAAATGAGTAGCCTGTAATAAATGTAATAATGCAGCTTTTTGTATCGAAAACTCAGCCTCATTGGCCTCTTCATTACTATTAGGATAATCATCAGCTGGTAATGTTGCAAGTTTAAATACAGATCTGCCTTCTTTTATAGTTACTATATTAGAATTAAAACTAATTGTAGGGTTAGCGTTATCATCAAGTAAACGAACAATATCTATTAATTTCTTAGCAGGCACAGTTACTATACCAGTACCGTTAACATTAGCTATATCTACACAAGATGTTATTTCAATTTCTAAATCTGTGGCGGTAAGAAATAAATGATCTTCTGTAAGTTTTAATAAAATATTAGATAAAATAACTAATGATTGTTTTTTATCAACGGCACCTACGACTGTTAATAAAGGAGTAAGTAATTGTTGTTTGCTAATAGTAAGTTCAAACATATCTAACCTCAAATCAAGAAGATAATATTCTCATTAAATTTTTATAATCTTCAGCAATATCTTTTGCCTCAAGAATAAGCTCTTTAACTTTTCTACAAGCATGTATAACTGTAGTATGATCCCGGCCGCCGAAGTGATCTCCTATTTCAGGAAGACTATGATTAGTTAATTCTTTTGCTAAAGCCATTGCCATTTGTCGTGGCCTTGCAATTGAACGACTACGTCTTTTTGACAATAAATCGGCCACTTTAACCTTATAATATTCAGCCACTGTTTTCTGAATATTCTCAATTGTTACTAACTTATCCTGTAATGCTAATAAATCACGTAAAGCCTCGCTAACAAATTCGATAGTTATCGGTTTGCCAGTAAAATGCGCGTTAGCAATAACACGACGTAAAGCACCTTCCAACTCACGCACATTTGAGCGGATTTTTTTAGCAATAAAAAATGCAACTTCATAAGGCAATTCAATATTAGATAATTCAGCCTTTGATATTAGAATAGCTACCCGTGTTTCTAATTCTGGTGGTTCAACTGCAACAGTTAACCCCCAACCAAATCTTGATTTAAGCCGTTCCTCAACTCCTTCAATTTCTTTAGGATAACGATCTGAGGTTAAAATAATTTGTTGTTGGCCTTCTAATAATGCATTAAAAGTATGAAAGAATTCTTCTTGTGATCTATCTTTTCCGGCAAAAAATTGAATATCATCAATAAGTAATGCGTTTAATGATCGATAAAAACGCTTAAATTCATTAATCGCATTTGTTTGCAATGCTTTAACCATATCAGCCACAAAACGCTCAGAATGTAGATATAGAACTTTAGCTTCAGGATTGTTTTTTAATATGGCATTACCAATCGCATGCATCAAATGGGTTTTACCAAGACCCACGCCACCGTATATAAATAAAGGATTATAAGCGTCACCGGGGCGCTCAGCTACTTGCCAGGATGCGGCTCGAGCTAATTGGTTAGAGTTTCCTTCGACAAAACTTTCAAAAACGAATTTTTTATTTAGATAACAATTTTTATAATGATCAGACGTTTTTTTAGAAACAGACTTAGAAGAAGTAATAATACTAGGGGCTTCTATCGCGACTTTGGTATCTACAGTATTTATAGGCGATACTTTGGAGCCAATTTCGATACTAACAAATTTAATTGCATCCGCACTAATTTGACTAACTAATTCTTTAATACGCTCAAAAAAATGTTTTTTCACCCAATCAACCACAAAACGATTAGGCGCCAATAAAACTAAAGAATCCTCTTCGCCTTCCGCCTGTAAAGGGCGTAACCAAGTATTAAATTGCTGTGCTGGATATTCTTCTTGTAAAAGACTTAAGCATTTCTGCCAAACGTTTGCAGACACAACTACTCCTAAAACTATTAATTTTTAATTTAACAAAAACCGTATCTAATAACAAATAATGTCATTTAAGTAATCTTCTTAATATTTAAGAAAATATATGTTGTGCTGACAATTAATTTTTTTCTTAAAACCTATAAAGTACATATGTACCATGAATTTTCCACGGTAATTAGGAGTGATAACTATCAACAGCACCTAATAATAGGTTATCTAAAATATTAAATATAAGATAGAGAAAAATAAATGTTTTTAGAAGGTGCATTAAACAGTATAACAAACAAGATGCCTTGTGCATATAAGATTTATAACAATCAATTGTAGGGTGGTGCAAAGCGCAGCGTGCCCAC
>CAMDMN010000104.1 GCA_945901965.1 Legionella genomosp. 1
CTTTATAATCATTAATCGTTCATCTGCGATATCTTCCAAGCTTCTACCTGCTTGCAAATCTCTTTTCATCAAAGCCAAAGATTTTATGCGCCCCACAATAATGTCAGCTAAGCTTGAGCCATCATCCTTCCTTAAGGCATCACATCGAATAAAATCAGGCAAAACCATCTCCACTTTTCGCGCATCTTCAGCAGACATTGCCATGGCATAAGTCTGCTTAACTACTTCTGGAACTATTTCATGCATACGCCAAAGAACGCCCATTGCTTGATCGCAGGCTTCATAAAACCCAAGGCGTTGTGCTGCCCTCAATATCGGCTGATCGGTGGCCGTCAAATCAAATAAATTAGGTACAACTTGTCTTGGCAATAATGGATAAACGACCTTGTCCAAAGGCATAACATGTTGAAATCCCATGATGTATTCTGGCAAGGAATTGAGACTCGCTCCCCCCTTAAATTGCGGGTTATTAAAAGCACTCTCATCAGCACTAAACCCACTAAAACCTACGCCCAAACAATTTCCCCAATCAACAATACTCAAGGTCAAACCGCCATCTTTCCCACGCACATACCCGAAATTCGATAAATTAATATTATTAACCACATCATAATGACCAAAAAGCAAAGCTACAAAATAAGCCTGTCCTAAAATCCTAGCTTCATCCTCTGTCTTTACCAATTCAACAAAAGAAGGCGCTTTATGACTTAACCAATAATCTGGTGATTTAACCTCGGCTAAAGATTTTGATAAAAATTCTTCAAGATTACCAACGGAAGGAGAAATTAGCATCGGCTTTCCTTCATGCAGGTGAAGATAGTTAGCTGGAGCTACTAATAAATCCCCCATGATAGCCGTACTTAACCGTGAAGCTAAGACTTCCAAAGCAACATTAGATAAAACTAAATCATCTACATGCTGTACATATTTTCTGATCTGAACTTGGATTTGTTCGAAGGTATCTAGGCTTTCTGATGATAATGATTCAATTATACGCGCCATTCTTACATTACTAGGCAACTCAACTACAGGTTCAAAATCCCCTTCACCTAAAAGTTCCCATCGCCTAAAAAGCAGCTCATGAAAAAATACATCATTTTTAAAAATAGCTCTTACATCTCTCAACTTAGGTTCTTTGACGTAATATTCACGTCCAGTAACATCTTGAAATAAATTTTTTACAGAAACACCAGATAGATCTCGCCCACCTTCTTTAACTACCAACTCAATTGATGAGTGGCCACTAATTTCTATGGTTATGCTATTTGGCATGGCAAACCTCTGCTTTTCGTTTAATCCGTCTTTCTACTCTATAGAAGATTTTTTATAGTTTCAAATTAATTAATATCCTTTAGTTGCAAGCGGTTAGACATTTTAACTTCTTCAAAAAAAAATTAAAAATTAAAAACTTATATTGGTGATTTAATACAATCTATGTATCATTATAAATAAACCATTAGGGGTCTTTATGAATAAAATAGCTTCAATATTTGCAGCTTTAGTCTTTAACTCTGCAGCACTTGCAATAACACCATCAACACAATCTGAATCAATACTTGATACGGTAGTTTTTCAAGTGGAAGCTAAGCAATGGGTGGGAACACAAACAGCTTTATTGACTGTATCTATCAACGCCACTTTAACTAATGCTGATCTTGTAAAAGCACGCAAAGAGATCATGGATAAATTAATTAAAGTAGCTCCAGGTGAATGGCATTTAACGCAATTTGATCGTTCACAAGATAACTCAGGCCTTGAGAAATTATATGTTCAGGCACAAGCACGTGTACCCCAAAGCAGTTTAACTCCTGTTTATCAGAATGCTAAATCCGTAAGTATACCTGGTGCAAGTTATGAAATTGCTGGGATTGAGTTCAAGCCTAGTTTAGAAGAAATTCAACAAATACGCACGCAACTACGTGAGCGCTTATATCAGCAAGCGCGAGATGAATTACAGCGCTTAAACAAGGTTTATACTGGACAAAATTATAGTTTAAACAATTTAATTTTTGATGAAGGAGTTAATATGGCTCCATCCCCAAAAATTGCAACTATGAATGCCATAGCAATGCCTGCATCAGCTCCAAATCTAACCGTAAGTAATGAACTGATGATGACGGCAACCGTACAGGTAGCATCGAATCGCGTTACAGGGAAATCATAAACACCATGAATGATAATTTAAAAATCAACTGCCCAAACTGTGGCAAACATAATACCTGGCAACTTGAAAACACTTACAAGCCCTTCTGCTCGGCTCGCTGTAAATTAATCGATTTAGGTGAATGGGCTAGTGAAAATCACAAAATTCCAGGTGATCCCATAAATTTAAAAAAATCATCAGATGAAAATGAGGATTCTAATGGGTTGTAATTTAACCTCAGTTACGCAAATGCGGTAAATTCGTTTTGCAGGAGGCATTATGGGCTGGTTTACAGACGCAAAGAATTGGGTACAAAGCATATTGGATCATGAAACAACAGCCGCCATTGGAAATTCTCTTTATGAAACTGCTGTGCACACCTTCGCCCAAGTAGGCACAATTCCAAAAGTAGCCCGCTCAATTATCTTTCATCCATCGACAAACAAAGTAGGCAAACACCTATTACATATCATTGTTAATGATATAACTCCTATGGTATTGGTCAACTTTGCTGATAATCTTGTGCAAAAACATGGCCGAGATTATCTCGACAACCATAAAGATAGCCAATTACTAAGTGCTGATACCGTTCTACAAGTCGGATTATATTTACTAAAATCTGCAGCATTAGTCTATAGCGTTCGTAAGCAAACGGAATTTATCGTACATATGACCATCGTTACCATTGAAACACCCCATATGTCGAATAGTATTAAAGCATCAACCCAGACCATTTGTGATAATACATGCTCACCTATACAAGGCTCGATTCGCGATCTAGCCGCTTATGTTGCTACAGATATTGCCATTTCTTGTATTAGATATGCCCCTGGAGTAGGTGATCCAATTGCAGCTTTCCTAGGAATTTTGCATAAAGGGCGTTACATTGCCTCAACTGGCGCTTTATCTCGCCTGTGTAACGATCATCAAGTTACTTTCTTAAGAACCTATCCTGAACTTGCATGGTCCTTGGGATTAACCCATGCATCTATCTCTGCATTAATCAATTATCTAATAAAAAACACCACAAAAATCCCGCCTAATTTTTATGCCTCTGCGGTAGACCCACTTATGCTTATCATGCTAATGATTGTTGCAGCCCATATGGATTTACCAGCAGCACCTAGATCATCGACAAGGAGATCAATTGACCCTGTAGCATTGTATCAGTATGTTATAGGCCTTGGTGTTGATACAGTTCTGCTTGGACTTAAAAATCAAATTCCGCGAATGCTAAGAGGAAGAAGACCTGGGAATATCACTGATATTATTCGACAACTTCCTTGGGAATCTATGAACCAGATAAGGACACATATCCAACATAATCCTATATCACAACTTATTTTACCAACCGCCTTACATGATTTTGAGTCTTTCGTTAATGATAGTCTTATTAGTTCTAATTGGTCAGTAGTACAAGCAGCCATAGTTCATGCTTTGAAAATGATAGAATCATTAAAAACTAATTATGCTATTAGAATATCCAGTGCGGCACCTGGAGTATCCAGCAGCTTAGTTGAAGCTGCTACTGGTACGCCTAAGTTTATAACTAAATTATTACTGCAATTATTAACCGATGAACAAGTAAATATACTTATTAGAAATTGCCGTATTCAAATCGAGATGCTCGGTAGAGCTGCAGACACCACTTTGGTTGCAAGCTATGAAATGATAGATCCAATAGATACCCAGCCAGAGGATTCGCCAACGGCTAATGACTCAACACTAAGCCTTAGAAGACGATCACTTACGCCCCTTATCTTAGAACCAGCTGCGGCTGTAACTGGCGCCGAATGCACAAGAACAGCAATAATAAATGCGCGCACCACAATTAACCCACATGTTTTTTTTGCAGAACCCCGCTCTCCTTTTACCAGGGTTGCTCATACATTTACAGATGAAGATCCTACTGCGGAATTTAGAGAAACATCAGAATGGATGTTTGTTGATACTCCACCAACTGGTAGTGGAACATCTCCTGTTTAAGACGATCTGCTTATTGCCTTCTAAATACTATTCGATTTAAATAAAATGTTAATGGCAGCAATAAAATAACGGCCAATATTGGCGCTAAGGTTACTGAAAACCCGAGTCTCACGATGAGTTCTAATAAGGCTGCGCCTATTAAATATTGCAATAAATAGATGAGAGGAAAAGCTAGGAACGTATGTAATGATATAGACCTTTTAAACACTATAACATTCATGAAATAAAGAGCAATGACGGAAATAGTATAGGATATTAGATAAGATAATTGATAGTTTATAAATTTATTTAAGACCACATAAATACCAAACATGATCAGAGTACTTAACGTTCCTGATAGCGCAAAACCAAATATTTGATGTGTCATAGATTGCTTTAGCACTTTCTAGACCTATTATTTATAGAATATCAATTTATTTAGCCACAATTTGACTTATTGATCCACCAATAAAAGTCATCTTAAGTTTTTTTAGCAAGGGATGATGATATTACTCACTAATAACTCTGAATAAGATATATAATCAACTTTATATTAAACTATGTAAGGTTAATGAAATGCGTACTTTTATTTTTTATTTATTGATTACAACGTTGACGTTTGGGTTAGTTGTGAATGAAGCGTCTGCCAAGCGCTTTGGTGGCGGCCGTAGTTTTGGAGTACAACGTTCACAAAGCAGTCTTTTTTCCTCCCACAAACCACAAAATAAATCTTTCGGACAGCAAGCAAACACACGCAAATGGGGTGGTATGCTTGGTGGTTTATTAGTCGGTGGCTTATTAGCAAGTCTATTCATGGGACATGGTTTAGGCGCGGGACTATTCTCCTGGTTAGCTATTTTAGGTCTTGGTTTTTTTCTGATTAGTTACTTGCGAAAAAAAATGCAGCCAGGCTTTCAGTCGGTATCTTCAAACTCATTTGGAGCAAACAGCTTTAATAATAAGCCTAATCAATTTTTTACTGCAAACAATGTAACTAGTATTTCAGGAAACCCTGCAGGTTTTGATCAAGAATCTTTTTTACGTGAAGCAAAAGTTGCATTTATTCGTTTACAAGCAGCCTATGATCAAAAGAACAGAACTGATCTATTCGATTTTACAGCCCCTGAAGTATATGCAGAAATTGAGATGCAAATTCAAGAGCGCGGTGATGAACCAAATATTACTGATGTCATTAAGTTGAACGCAGAATTACTTGATGCATCAAAACAAGCCGATACAATAATCGCGAGCGTGCGCTTTACAGGCTCGATTAAAGAAAATAATGATCCTGTTGTGCAATTAGATGAAATATGGCATTTTCGTCAATTTGCTGGCAATACAAATTGGGTTGTTGGTGGTATTCAACAAGAAGTTGTAGCGCCACAATAGGCAGAATCTTACAGCATGATTGAATCAGAAGATTTCTATGTTAAACATACCATACAATGGGTTTATGATTTCGTCATCAAACTGAACCTTTGTCCTTTTGCTAAACATGAAATGGATAAAGGTTCGGCGATCATAAAGGCAAGTAAGGCTCAAACGCTTGAAGAGGCAATGATAGCTTTTATGGCTGAAGTTGAAACATTAAACACCAATGCAGCTATTGATACTATTCTTCTTGTGCTTCCTAAATGTCTCAAAAATTTTTTTGAGTATTTAGATTTTATTGATATAGCAGAAGCAAATTTGAAAGCTAAAGGTTATGAAGGCGTGTATCAACTAGCTACATTTCATCCTGATTATTGTTTTGCAGGCGTTGATGCCAACGATGTAACAAACTACACCAATCGTTCACCCTACCCTATGCTGCATTTATTGCGCGAAGAGCAACTTGAAAAGGCAATTAATTACTATGGCGATACTAGTAAAATTCCTGAGAACAATATGGCATGTCTACGCAAATTAGGGATAGTTGAAATACACAAAATGCTAACTCAGATAAAATGAAAATAATTGACGTAATAATTATTGGTGCAGGGGCCGCGGGATTAATGTGTGGTATAGAAGCCGGTGCACGTGGACGTAAAGTTTTGGTTCTGGACAAGAGCAATAAAGCTGGAAAAAAAATTTTGATGTCAGGTGGCGGGCGCTGTAATTTTACCAACCTGCATACAACCTTTGAACAATTTTTATCTCATAATCCTCATTTTTGTAAATCAGCCCTGAGTCGCTATACCCAATGGGATTTTATTGCGATGGTTAATCGCCACAAAATAGCCTACTTTGAAAAAACATTGGGGCAATTGTTTTGTGAAGATAAATCGAGCCTTATTATCGAAATGCTTTTATCTGAATGCAAAAAAAACAAAGTTTCTGTGCAGTTAAACCAAACTATAACATCGGTTAAAAAAATCGAAGACAAATTTATTATTAATTGTGCCAATGAAGTCTACCTTTGTAACTCACTAGTTGTCGCTACTGGAGGATTGTCTATACCAACACTAGGGGCAAGTCCTTTTGGTTATCAGCTTGCCACTCAATTTGGCTTAGATGTTTTTCCAACTCGCGCAGGTTTAGTGCCATTTACGTTACATACCCATGATAAACAGCGCTTTGAGTCTTTAGCAGGTATTTCAGTAGAATCTATGGTTAGCTGTAACGGTGAGTCATTTCAAGAAAATATACTTTTTACCCATCGTGGATTAAGTGGTCCAGCAATGCTACAAATATCATCTTATTGGCAGCCTGGTGACACCCTGGAAATCAAATTTTTACCGCAAATTTATTTATATAATGAATTATTAAAAGCAAAAACTGAATCTGCTGATACACACCTAAAAACCATTTTAGCAAATTACATTGCTAAACGTGTATTGCTCGTATTTTACGAGAACATTGATTTAGATAAACCCCTGAAACAATATACTGACAAAGAGCTTATCGAAGTTGCAAACATCTTACAATCTTGGTCAATAAAGCCAAATTCCACAGAAGGTTATCGCACCGCTGAAGTTACTTTAGGTGGAGTTGATTGCAACGAAATTTCTTCCCAGACTTTTGAGGTAAAAAAAGTTAAGGGATTATATTTTGTTGGTGAGGTGTTAGATGTTTCTGGCTGGCTTGGAGGCTATAATTTTCAATGGGCCTGGTCTTCGGGTTGGGCGGCAGGACAAGTTGTGTAGCCTTGATGCAGCCATATCGTTCCCCACAAGTAAATTTTATCTTGGCAAGTGAGCGGAATCCGAGCCACGACCGTTAGGGAGTGGAGATCTTAAGAACC
>CAMDMN010000105.1 GCA_945901965.1 Legionella genomosp. 1
TGCTCGCAACCAGGATTCCAATCAGAGAACACCTGGTTGCGAGCAACCAGACTACAATGCCAAGGCTTTTTCACTCAGTTAGGAAGGTGTGGCAATCGTACGAAAAAAAAACGTCTGGTATAAACGTGCGGTTGCAATATTATCCCCAAACCCATTCGCACCGGAATGGGGCAAATTGGCTCGACAAAGAATCAGCCGATTATATATATTGGCTAATGAGTCCACAAGAAGCCAATTATTCGATGGTGTCATCCAATCAAGTTGCCGATTGGGATCAATGTTCGTCCATAGATTTAAACCATCTTTCAAATTAACAATAGGATTAAGATAAACTATGCCTGCCCAACCATTGCTCCCACAAGGATTCCAGACATCAGTGACATGATTGTGTACTACCTCAGATGGCGATACCCCGCTATTAATTTTTGCGTGAAACGAACCATTCCAGAGACAAGCATGTTTCGCATCATGGTGTTCAGTTATAGGCTGGGAGTTTTCATCAACAGGATAATTGGCATTCCAGTGATTCATATCAATTTTTTCTCCAACTGCATCTTCAAGACATTTGATAATGGTTGGTGAAGATTTATATGGACAAAGATGCAATGGAGTGTATTTAGAAGTCTGCCAGTAAGATAACCCTAACCCTTCGTATGGCAAGTAATATTGCAATGCCAGTGCATAGTCACGAACGGAATCTGGATCAGTATAAAAATTTTCAACTACTATAATAGAACGCCGCATACTCATTGTCGTCTCTCCATAACGTGGATTTAGCGTAACTTAAACAATAACTCCAGGAAATTAAGTCATTCCTAACACCGTGAGGGATCTCCAAATGTAAGAACCGAGCATTTTTTTAGTAGCTCCATCACCGTGTTAGGGACGACATTTTCTAGGGTTATTGAGAAATTATAGGTTCATTTCACCCTATGCATCATATATACCCCAAAAATTGCAAACACTAAAGTTGGGGCTAAAGCAGCAAATTCTGGTGGGCATTGAAATACTTGGCATATTGGTCCGAAAAATCGATTGATAATATAAAAGGCAAAGCCAACCAGAGCGCCTACTAATAGTTTCGCGCCAATAGGAGATGAGCGGAGTGGTCCAAAGATAAAAGGAATCGCAAGAACCATCATCACAATAGTAGTCAAAGGCTGAATCAAGCGTTGCAAATAAGATAATTTAAAAATTTGTTTGGATTTAAGGCCGGAAGTTTTTAAGCTTAAAAATTGATGCAGCTCTTGCAAAGTCATCTCATCCGGCTCGCGCATGATTATACCTAATGCACTTGGTGAGATTGCTAAGTCCCAATTCATCTTATTAATATTTTTAATTTCAGTAGAGTTATCATTTATTTTAGTTTCAGCAATATTATAAGCCACCCAAACGCCATTATTATATTCTATGTTTTCTATATAACGGGACAGTCGTAAATTATGATTACGATCAAAGTGAAATTGATAAACCTTTTGTAATTCATTATTAGGTAAGATGGCACCTATAGTGATGAAATCGCTTTTATACCGCAACCATACTCCACTTACAGTTTCTAAGGCTTGCCCGCCACTTAATGATTCCATTTTTTTTTCATGAGCTAAGTGCGTAAGCTTAGGTGCAAAAAACTCCCCCATAAATGTGACTGCTACAATAACTATAACCGCCACTTTTAATAAAGCCATTGTAATTTGCCAAATTGACATCCCAGCCGCACGAATAACTACAAGCTCATAATTTTTAGCCATTAAACCAAGGCCAATAAGACAGCCCAATAAACTAGCCATTGGAAAAAACAAATATAATTGATATGGCGTTTGGAGTAATACAAAATATGCGGCTTCTGCTATTCCATAATCGCCCTTGCCAATATCTCCTAATTGACTCACAGACAAAATAAAAATTTGTAATGCGGCAAGCATAAGCGTAACTAGAAAAATTGCTGACACTACTGTTTTAGCAATATATTTATCTATTAATTTCATGAAAATTTCACCTGGCTACGCCGAAGAAGAAATAAGCCAATCAATAAAGCTATTATATGTAACCACCAAATACCCATCCATTCTGGTGTTTTTCCCTTAATAAACCAATCACGAGCAACGAACATAAAATTTGCATAAATAAAATAAAGTCCTAAAGCCGGCAGTAATTTTGCATATTTACCTGCACGAGGATTAACTCTACTTAATGGGACTGCAAATAAAGTCATTGTCAAAACCATAATAGGAATTGAAAGACGCCATTGTAATTCAGCAGCTTTGGCCAAGTCTTTATTATTTATTGGCCACAAACTCATAGTACTATAAGTTCTAATGTCACCTTTTATCTCAACTGTTGGGTGGGGTAAACGTGCTTTAAATTGCTTAAATTCAGCAACTTGATAATCAGCGTGCCCAGGAATCCCTTCGTATTCCTTACCATCTTTTAATATCACATAGTCTTCATTAGTATTTAGATCTGTAGTGGCTTCGGCAGAAGCCGCCCATAAAACATTCCACTGCAGTACCCCATTCTTATTTTCCTGGCGCGCTAAAAAAACATTTTTTGCAATTTTATGATCACGACTCATAGATGACACATAAAAAATCTGTTTTCCACCTGAAATAGCATTAAAACGGCCTGGAACTATCGATTGTATAATAGTTTGTATGCCTGTAGATCGTAATAATTGCGCGCGCGCCGTGGCAACATATGGACTTGCCCAAATCATAATAATAAATACCAATAAAGCAACGATCGCCGCCATACTAAAACTATGCTGCAATAACTTTCTTGGCCCATATCCACATGCTTGTAACACTGTCATTTCACTTTCCGCATATAAACGACCATAAGCTAATAAGATCGCCATATAAAACCCAAGCGGCAATAACAAACCTAATAAGGTAGGAAGCTCTAACATCATTATTTTAAAAAGCAAGATCGCTGGAATTTTCCCATTGGCGGCGCGGTTTAAATAAACTACAAATTGATTGCTCATAAAAATAAATAGCAAAATGGTAGTCAATGCCGCCAAGGTAATAAACACTTCTTTAACTAAGTAACGAAAAATGAGCACGTTATTCTCTATGCCTCTAGTAAAATGATTGCTAAACTATCTGTTTTACACATCTTAATGGATCCTTGATGAATTATAAATTAACGACTAAACCTGACCTTAAGACGAGTGATTGTCTTGTAATAGGTTTAATGATTAATCAAAGTATGCCAGATTTTGCTGAAAATATAGATAAAAATCATAATAAAATAATAACAAGACTGTTTGATAAATTAAAAAACTCAAAAACTTCATCATATCTTACTGATATTGAAGGCCATGAATTAATGATTATTAATTGCGGCGAGAAAGAGCAATTAAATTATGATAAGTTAGTTAAGTGGCTTAACGATATTACAACCCAATTAATCAAACATGGCATTAATTCTGCAACAATTTGCTTGCCACAATTATATACACATACTCCTGATTGGCAAATAGAGCAAATGCTATTAGCAATTGAATCAAACTGTTATCAATTCCTTGATTTTAAATCTAAAGACAACACACCACACCAACTAAAAACAATAGATTTTTATCTTCAAGGGGCTAATTCTAAAGCCATTGAAACATCTCTTGCTATTGCTGAAGGAATAAAATTAACCCGCGACCTTGCAAATATGCCAGCTAATATCTGTACTCCTACATATCTTGGCGATGAAGCCTTAAAGCTTGCAAAACAACATAAAACTTTAACTTGTAAGGTTCTAAATCAAGACCAAATTATCGCACTCGGCATGGGAGCTTTACTTGCCGTTACTAAAGGTAGTATTGAGCCTCCAAGATTTATTGAACTCCAATATAAAGGAAAAGATGATAGTTCTCCTATCGTCCTAGTTGGTAAAGGAATTACTTTTGATTCTGGTGGTTTATCACTAAAACCTGCTGATGCTATGCCTGAAATGAAATATGATATGTGTGGGGCGGCTTCAGTTCTTGGAACGATAAAAGCCTGTGCTTTATTAAATCTACCAATTAATGTTGTAGGCCTTATAGCTACGGCTGAAAATTTACCGAGTGGTAGTGCTGTAAAACCCGGTGATATTGTTACTAGCATGTCAGGACAAACTATTGAAATTATCAATACAGATGCAGAAGGTAGATTGGTATTAGCTGATGCATTAACTTATGCAAAACGATTCAAGCCTAAGTTTGTATTAGATATAGCAACCCTTACTGGAGCGATTATAGTATCATTAGGAAATAGTATTACAGGCTTTTTTACAAGCGATGATGATTTAGCAAAATTAATTTTAAAGGCCGCTGATGAATCTAAAGATAAAACCTGGAAATTACCATTAGAAGAAAGTTATCAAGAGGCTTTAGATAGTCCTTTAGCTGATATGTTAAATGCGACCTTTGATCGCACAGCGGGTAGCATAGTTGCCGCATGCTTTTTATCACGCTTTACTAAAAGTTATCCTTGGGCTCACTTAGATGTTGCGGGAACCGCCTGGATAAAAGGCAAAAATAGAAATGCCACTGGTCGCCCTGTTCCTTTACTTATTCAGGTATTACGCCATGTCGCAACCTCGCATTGATTTTTATATTTTAAATAGCAACGAGCCTAAAGATTTATGGCTTGTTGCCTGTCGTTTATTGGAAAAAGCTTATCTTCGCGGACATAGGATTTTTGTTTACTGTGAAAATGAAGAGCGCGCCAAATACCTTGATGAACTATTATGGACATACAAAGATGACAGCTTTATCCCGCATAATTTGCAAGGCGAAGGACCTGAGCCACCACCGGCTGTGCAAATTGGCTTTGATGCTGAACCACGAAATTTCAACGATATTTTACTAAACTTAAATTCCAAAATCCCACCATATTTCACACGCTTTCGCCGCGTTATTGAAATTGTTGGGGCGAATGATGAAGCAAAAGAGCTAAGCCGTGATCATTATCGCGAATACCGCAAAAATCGCTGCGAAATATTTACCCATAATATTGAAGTTAAAGTCGAAAGCTAAGGACGTAATGTGGGCAAAGCGATATCCATATCATTACCCAAAAATCTATCTAGCTCATGTGGCCTTGATGTAGCCATATCGTTCCCCACAAGTAAATTTTATCTTGGCAAGTGAGCGGAATCCGAGCCACGACCGTTAGGGAGTGGAGATCTTAAGAACCACACTCCCTAACAGTCGTGGCTCGGATTCCTCCAGACAATGCAGTCCCATCAAGGATCATCAGACTTGTGGGGAACGATATGGATGTAGCAAAGCTACAAGAGCCACATGAGTTAATTAGTTACAATACACTGAACGTAAATAATTCCCGACCGCCATGATCCCCATAGCTTCACCACCTTCGGGCTTGCCAGGCTTTGATCTTAAATTCCAGGCCATAATATCAAAATGCACCCAATTGATATTAGGAGCCACGAACTTTTGTAAGAATAATGCTGCAGTAATTGCTCCTGCGTAACTTGAATCACTAGCATTGGCAAAATCTGCAATTGATGAACTAAATAAATCATTATAACCATCAAATAATGGCAATCTCCATATTGGATCAGATGTTATCCGAGATGATTCAATAATGGCATTAGCGATCTTATCATTATTAACAAACATTGCGGAAATATCAGTACCAACGGCAACACGCGCAGCCCCAGTTAAGGTTGCAAAATCAATAATCAAATCTGGTTTTTCTTCGCATGCTTTAACCAAAGCATCAGCAAGAACGAGTCTTCCTTCTGCATCAGTATTATGAATTTCAACCTTTAAACCATTGCGCATGGTTAATACATCGCCAGGGCGATAAGCCTCTCCATCAATTGCATTTTCAACTGCTGGAATTAATACATGTAGACGAATTGGAACCTTATGTACCATAAGCCACCGCGCCAAACCAATAACATTAGCAGCTCCTCCCATATCCTTCTTCATCAAGCGCATACCTTCTGCATTTTTAATATCTAAGCCGCCAGAATCAAAACAAACGCCTTTTCCTACCAAGGTAACCCGAGGATTAGATTCATCGCCCCAAACCATAGATAATAACCTTGGTGCACTAGCAGATCCTCGACCTACAGCATGTATTGCGCCGAAATTATCATGTAGCAACTCCTCCCCTACCCACTGCTTAAAATCTGCATTAAATTCTTTGGCCAAATTAGCTAATACCTCTGCTAACTCTTTTGGACCTAAATCATTAGTGGGTGTATTAATAAGATCTCGCACTAAATATATAGCATCAGCCTCCGCAAGAACTTCTTCTAATTCATGTTTTTCCACCAATAAAACACGCGATATATTTTCTATAACCTTATACTTATCAAATTGATATTGTGCCAACGCCCAAAAAACATAAGCTTTTGTTGAAAGTGGTATTTGGGCTTTATAGCATCCAGCTGGCAAAAATTTAACCGCATTAGCAATAGCTTTTGCGTCAGAGTCTTCATCCCCACTACCAATATAAACTTTAAACAGCTCACCTTTGTCATCATTAATTAAACCAATATCACCCAAACAACCGTTAAATTGCTGGAAAGATAATAAATTACGCTCAAATGAAGTCAAATTGGGTGAACCGCTTAAAAAATCTTTTTTTGAAAGCAATAACAGTTGCATTGACTTATTAGATTTTGTTTCAAAGAAATTTTGAGCTTGCATTATATGACTCCTGGAGGCTTAGCACCTAAAATATGTAGTTCTGACTGGTGGCAACACAAAATTTGTGTAAAATATGTTCGTTCGTGCCGTTACATGTCAAAACTAAATGATATACATAAAAAAATTAAATTTCACTTATAATTAGGAGCAAATCTCATTATGCTCCAGATAAAATATCGCAGATCGTAGATATAAAAATCTTAAGTATGTATATTGACAAATATTGATAAATTTGGCATCATTAATATCTTTTGTTTTATTTGTATATGTGGAGATTGTAAGTGGCAAATATTAAGTCAGCTATCAAACGTGCTAGACAAAACATTAAATTACGCCAGCATAATGCTAGTGCTCGTTCGATGTACCGTACTTATATTAAAAATGTTCTTAAAGCTGTTGAAGCTGGTGACGTTGAAGCGGCTCGTGCTGCCTATACAAAAGTTCAACCAATTATAGATAAAGCAACCGGCAAAGGTTTATTGCATAAAAATAAAGCCGCAAGAATTAAAAGCCGTCTATCTGCCAAAGTTAAGGCTATGGCTGCTTAACACAGTGTTTCCGTCGCTCTAAGTCTGAAAGCATCCGGACCGAAAATTTTCGGTTCGGCTCTAAATAATTATCATTTTTTAATTATGTGTAGCCTGGTTGCAAGCAAC
>CAMDMN010000106.1 GCA_945901965.1 Legionella genomosp. 1
TAGAGCGTTTTTTTTCTGAAGTGGAGCGAGTTCTAGCACCAGGCGGCTATTTTTGCTATGCAGACCATAACACCCCCACCCGAGCACAAGCCGCAAAATTTGAAGCCTTTCTTAAAAAAACCCCTCATTTAAAAGTAATTCGAAAGTCCAATATAACAAAGCTGATTCAAGCCTCAGTCCACAAACGTATCATTGCAAATGAGAATTGGTTTTACAATGTATCTCAGAGCTTATTTGGAGCCGATAGTCAGGATTTTTCTATGAATATGTTGCACCTGGCTTATGCAATGGGCCTCATCTTTCTTCCTTGGTGGCGAATTCGATTTAAACAACCCGAGCTCCGTTATATTGCTAAAGCCGCGCGTAAAGAAAAATTCTGGGGGAAAAAATATTATTTTTACTATTTGGTTCAAAAAATTGAGTCCTAATGAAAAAGATGACAAGAGTCTGTTTTTACTTTAATCTCTTAATTAATCCATTCATGATCTTAAAGAGAGTACAAATGGAAAATTTTATTCGTAAGACAGAGCAAATCGGATTTGTGATGACTCATCACTGCCTAGATCCTTCAGAGGTCAAATTAAATAAACAGATAATACAGGATAGTTATACTTTTTGGTCCAATATTGTTTATGATAAATCATTTTTAAATTGGGGGATCTGGGACAAAAAAGTACATCAGGACTTCATGAAGTTACACTATAATTATCTGGATCTAGATAATAAGAAGCACGATATTAATTCAATACTACTGATGTATTATATCGTAAAACCTCTGATAGACACGCAGTTTTTTAATAAACGCTTGCTTGATGTTGGATGTGGAAATGGAATTGGCTTAAAAATACTCTCTCAATTGCTGCATACAAAACAAGCCTTAGGCATTGATTTAACACATAATTTAGTGTTACATGGCCATCATAACTTCTATTTTGAAGATAAAGTCAACTACATTCAATCAGATGCAGAGCAACTCCCTCTAGAAAACGAAAGTATTGATATTGTAACTAATGTTGAAAGTTCTCATAACTACCCAAAAATTGAACATTTTTATGATGAAGTAGAACGCATCTTGGCACCAGGTGGCTATTTTTGTTTTACCGATAGTAATGTCCCAAACAAATCGCAAATGAAGCAATTAGATGCCTTCCTAAAAAATAAACCACAATTAAAATTAATTAAGAAACAGTATATTAGTAAGATGGTTCAAGCCTCTATTCATCAGCGTGTGATTAAAGATGAGGATTGGTTTTATGAAATGGCCATTAATTTTTTGGGTAAAGATAGTGAGGATTTGGCACTAGAAATGCTCTATCTAGCCTATGCAATGGGCCTCGTCTTCCTTCCTTGGTGGAAAATTCGCTTTAAACGACCTGAACTACGTTATTTATCTAAAGCTGCACGAAAAGTTAAGTTTTGGGGGAAGAAAGAATATTTTTATTATCTTATACAAAAGAATTACTCATGAAACTAAAAAAAATACAACAAGTGGTTTATGAGTATGGTGATGAATATAATCTACAAAAACTTTTATATAAATCCAAAGAACCCTTTTTAATCAGAATAAAAGATTTTACAGATCAATTTACCCTGGATTTTTTTATAAAAAATTCAAGCGGACAAACCACCTACAGTACATTTGAAAACGAACAATGTATTAATCATCAAACAGGTGATCTTAAAACGTTGCTGGATGAAATCAAACACAATAAAGCTCATCGAATTTTTGGTCATTATTATCCACGAAGATTTACTGAAGAAATTGAAAAGCATGTGCCTCTTTGGCAAACCATTCCGTTTCGCCCACGATTTTGCAGTAAATATGTGAAATGCTTGCTTTTTTTTGGCGGCAAAGGTTCTAATACCCAGATTCATTATGATCGCGAACACCCCTGTATTCTTCACTTATGCTTATCTGGAAAAAAGGAGATGTTATTATTTACTAAAGAACAAAACAAACACTTATATAAAGTTCCTTTCGTTGGGGATTCATTGATTGATTTTAGTCTACCGAGGGAAACCATAGCCAAACAATTCCCCGAAACAAATAAGGCCGAAGGATATGAAGTGATTCTTGAAAAAGGAGATATGTTATTTATGCCTAGAAATTGTTGGCACTATACCCGCTATCATGATGCTTCCGCAGCTGCTTCTTATGTTTTTTATCCCAATAAATTCATGCAGTTCTATGGATGCTTTACCGGATTTTTTTATGTTGGCTATAAAGAAGCCACTGGATTTAGAGTTAATAATTGGCCTCTGTTTAAAAAATTGGATCAAACTTATCCTTTTGCGACAGGACAAAAGAAATTTTTCTTAAAAATACTAGAAGTAAGCCTCTATATTTTTTTATTACCATGCATTAGTATTCTCGCTTACATTTCTGCCAAACTAAGACCACGAAAATTTTATTAGGAGCAATACAAGTGGTACACTAAGGAAAAACCCACCAATGAAAACAACCCTTGAAGTAGAAGTGGTTCCTTATAATATACATTGGCCCAATCTATTTAAGAAGGAAGCTCATCGTATTCAAAAGGCTTTAAGCACATGCCTTAAAGAAATTTATCATATAGGCAGCACGAGCATTCCTGATATGCCTGCAAAAGCTGCTATAGATATGATGTTGGTGCTTGATAATTTAGATGATATTCAATTTATATCAGAGCAATTAACTCAATTAAATTATGACCCTTTACAGCGGCAAATCATTCCTCATGTGAGTTTTTTTACAAAACGATATGATCAAACAATCCGCTTTCATTTACATCTGCATGAAAGAGGAAGTCCACAAATCAATCGTCATATTAATTTCAGAGATTACGTGATTCATCATCCTAAAATAGCTCGTGATTATTCCCAACTTAAAATCCAGTTAGCGGCTCTATTTCCTAATGATATCTATGCTTATGTTTCTGGAAAAGACAAATTAGTGCAAGATATTGATACTAAAGCAAAGTGCTGGTCGGAAAGAAAAAATGATTACCTACCACCAAACATAGGGCCACTAGCCAAAGACTGGCCCCATGAAAAACTAGTCCAGGCAATGGAAGCAAATTTAAATGTGCATATGACTCATTTCGCGCAATATTTAAGCCAGGTTGAACTCATCAGAGTACCAGGATTTACGCTGGTTAATTCAGGATTAGCGGATGACACCTTTAATTATGTAATAGATGCTGATTTTTCTTCAGCAAATGCCAATACAAAAATTTCAGAAATAACTGATTACTTTACTCAGAAAAATAGTCCATTTTCTTGGTGGATTAGTCCTCATGATCAACCAGCGGATTTATCAGTAAATTTAGCCAACCAAGGCTATACAAATACTGAAAACAATTGCGCTATGTATCTTGATTTAGATGGGTGGGATGAGCAAGTTCATCAATTACAAACACTTAATATTGTTCGTGCAACCGATGAAAAAACATTACAAGATTTTGCATTGGTACTTGCCAATGATGAAGATACTTTCAAAACCTATTTCTCATGGGTAGCTTCGATTTTAACGAATGATGACCCAATTGAATATTATGTTGGATATGTCGATGGAAAACCTGTTGTACGTGGTTTATCCTGCTATTTTGCACAAGTTGCAGGGCTACATTGGTTATCAACAGTTCCTTCTGAACGCAAAAAAGGATATGGTAGAGCCATGCAAGAATATCGATTAAAGCGTGCAAAAGATCTTGGTTATCATATTGCCGTTTTACAAGCATCTAGCGAAGGGTATCCGCTCTATAGGAAGTTAGGATATAAAGAATGTGGTAATTTTTGTGAATATAAGCAACAATAAATCCATAAGAAAAGGTACACTTTCATTTTGGTTTAACTTTAATTGTTCAAAACTTTTCAAAATATTGAACTTTTACCATCTTAGTTGTAAAATAAACGTCCTTTTTCTTGAGTTTGTAATAGGGTTAAATAAAAATGAAAATTAGCACGAAAAAACAGTTAAAAGAAGCCACTATCAATAAAGAAATTTTTCATCTAAAAGAAGTGCATGAGAAGCTGTCATGGTTTCAAAGTTGGTTTTTTCCAGCACAATTTGGTTCTGCATTAAAAGCCTACAAACCAGAAACTGCTAAACTTGAAAATGCATGGCCAATTTATGATAGCTATATTAATCACACTTCATCATTTCAACGGTGGTTTGGAAATTTTTTCTCCTTTCTAAAACCATTTACCACATCGCCATTAACTCAATATTTAGATAAAAATAAAAATTCACTAAATCAAGGTAATTTTATCACGATGGTTCTTGCCCATTCTTCTCCTGTTGGTAGTCAAACTCTCGCAGCAGCATTGGATGATATTGATAGTGATGATGATACTCCAGTAGCTAAAACAACACTTAAAGAAAGGATAGCGGCTATAGAGATTGATAGTGATGATGAACTTGGGATAAATAAAAAAACTCTTGGGGAACTCAAAGCTGCATTACAAGCTAATTCTACTCGATTACTAGGGGAAGGTAGTGATTTTGAAGATATTTCGTACCCTGAGCATTGTGCTCGTGAGAGAGCAAAAATTCATGAACGTTATGTCGAGTCTACTCGTGCTCTTGATGATCTTATTCCAGAAAGTGAAGATATTCCGTATACCGAGTATGTTGCCCGTGAGCGAGCAAAAAATACTGCTAGTTTAGTTGAATCTACTCGTGCTCTTGATGCTCTTCCCATAACACATACTTCAGGTTCTGCACCAAGAGCATCAGTTGCTGCTTTAAGTATGTTTTCAACGCCAGCAATCGTGGCTTCTCATGATTCACAAGTAGTTACAGGTAATATTAAACCATAATTAGTATCGTAGCCTTGCAACCAGGATTCCAATATCCTGGTTGCAAGCAACCAGGCTACACTTTTGTAAAAATTAATGACCCATTTGTACCGCCAAATCCAAACGAATTAGATAATGCGACTTTAATTTTCATTTGTCGAGCAATGTGTGGAACAAAATCAAGGTTGCAGTCATCGCTTTGGTTATCTAAATTAATTGTTGGCGGGGCTACTTGGTCGCGTAATGCAAGCAAACAAAAGATAGCTTCTACAGCTCCAGATGCCCCAAGTAAATGACCAGTCATAGACTTTGTAGAGCTAACTGCAACTTGTTTTGAATGCGAACCTAGAACTTTTGTAATAGCTTTGGCTTCACATTCATCACCTGCTGGTGTTGATGTAGCATGAGCATTTATATAGTCTATTTCTGACGGGTTGATTTTTCCATCCTTTAAAGAAAGGTTCATTGCATTTATAGCGCCTTCTCCCGTAGGTGATGGTGAAGTAATATGAAAAGCATCTGAACTTCTACCATATCCGATGAGCTCACCGTAGATTTTTGCGTTCCTTTTCTTAGCATGTTCGTAAGATTCTAAGACTAAAACTCCCGCACCATCTCCTAACAGAAAGCCATCGCGATCTTTATCCCATGGCCTAGATGCAGCAGCTGGATCGTCATTACGGCGTGATAACGCACGGCAAGCAGCAAAACCACCCATACCTAAAGGTGTTGTTGCCATTTCACTCCCACCGGCAAACATTACATCTACATCGCCACGTTCAATCATTCTAGCGGCTTCACCTATATTATGCGTACCAGTTGTGCAAGCAGAAACCACGGAAATATTTGGGCCTTTCAAACCATAGCGAATTGAAATATGACCAGCTACCATATTAATAATTGTAGAAGGAATAAAAAAAGGAGAAATTTTACGTGGTCCGCCATTTAAGTAATCTGAATGGCTTTTTTCAATGGCAAGTAACCCACCTATTCCAGAACCTACCGCCACGCCAACTCTATCCAAATTTATAGCACTGCAGTCCAATCCAGAATCATTAAATGCTTCAGTAGCGGCAGCTAAACCATATTGAATAAATAAATCCATTTTTTTAACATCTTTAGTACCAATATTAAATTGTTCTGGATTGAAGTCTTTAACAGAAGCAGAAAAGCGGCATGGGAAATTTTCGGTATCAAATGTTGTAATCAGAGAAGCACCACTTTGGCTATTAAGCATAGCTCTCCAAGTTGACTCAACAGACAAACCTAAGGCGGTTATCATTCCAAGACCAGTAATTACAACTCGTTGTTCAGACATGTTCTCTCTTAATTTTTTAATGATTGTCTATAGTATATACCATCTATAGATATAGAATGAAGTATTTTTGTTCGTTAATACCATATTTATGGACGTAAATTAACATCGAAATAATAATGACTTTATTTTTTTTAATTCAAATCGCTGTAATTTAAAATTCATGTTAGCATCACAGTTTTTAATAAAAGGATTAAAAATGTGGTTTAATAATGCTCTGATTTATAAATATGATTTAGATAATTCTGTAGATCTAAAATCTGCATTAATTAATGATTCGTTAAAACCATGCCCTCAGCATGCGCGTTTTATTAATGGTTGGGTAAATACCATTAACAATGAGCTGGTACATGAATCTAGTGGATGCTCTTTAATATGTATGGGTAAAGAAGAACGAATTCTTCCACGCGCAGTTATTAATCGCATCCTTCTTGAGCGAATAGAAGAGTTTGAAGAAAAAAATGGGCATAAGTTAAAAAGATCGGATAAAAAATCAATGGCTGAAGATCTTGAGTTTGAACTACTCCCTAAAGCCTTTTGTATTGAAAAAAGAATACTAGCCTTATTTGATCCTCTAACTAAATATTTAATAATTAACTCATCATCTAATACCCAAGTTGCTGAAGTTATAAAATTATTAAAAAAATCTATACCATCAATTACAATTGAACCAATTCACTTCGAAGAAAATTTAGCACTTAAATTTGCTAATTGGATATCTCATCCTGCTTTACTGCCTAAATCACTACAATTAGGCGCTGATTGTCTACTATTTATGCCAAATGATGAAAGAAAAAGATTCAATTGCAAAGGTTATGAATTACCAGCAGATGAAGTGTTAAATTTATTATCTCAAGGCTTAGCCGTAAGTGAAATTTCTATTATTTGGAATGAGAGAATTCAATTAACTATAACTAAAGACTTCACATTAAAACGTTTAAAGTGCTTAGATTATTTAGTTGATGAATTTAATGACTTAAAGAAAAATGAAGAAGATGAAATAGCACAGCAAGATTCAGCTCTTATTCTACTTTCAGGGGAATTACGTTCTTTAATAACTGATCTAATTAAAATACTTAAAGTTCAAACGACAACTGAAACTCAAGTAGCAGAAGAACTTATTGCGTAAATTATTATTAAATAATGTAATGATAAAAGCTAAACT
>CAMDMN010000107.1 GCA_945901965.1 Legionella genomosp. 1
TTATTTTGTAAAAATTTCCTTAAAGCAGTGTCATTAATCTAAAAACCTAACTACCACCTCTTGATCCGAAAAATGATTGGTTTTTTTTCCTATGATCTGATATGACTCATGGCCCTTACCGGCTATTAGGACTATATCATCTTCTTTTGCCATTTTTAACGCGCGCTCTATAGCATCTTTTCGATCAACCATTTTAATAATCTTTGCACTTCCTGAAGTTATACCTGCAGCGATTTCTTGAATAATACTATTAGGCTCCTCACCTCTAGGGTTATCGCTAGTAATTATCACAAAATCAGCGTGCATAGATGCAATACGCCCCATCATTGGGCGCTTAGTCTTATCTCTATCACCACCACAGCCAAACACAACACCAACACGGCCTTTTTTTAATTTATTGAGTGTAACTAATACATTCTCTAATGCGTCAGGCGTGTGTGCATAATCAACAATAACACAGGGTTTTTCAGCGACCACCTCCATTCGTCCAGGAGCAGGCTTTAGTTTAGTCATAACATTTATAGCATCATGCAAAGATATACCATTTGCCATTAGGCTTATAAATACAGCCAAACTATTATAAATATTAAATTTACCTAAAAGATTAATTTGAAGCTTAATTTCACCCCACGGTGAAGTTAATTCTAACAAACTCCCTTGCATATTGGTTTGCATATTAATTACTCGAACATCACTACCTTCATTAAAACCATAAGTTAATTTTTTACAATTTGAATGAAGACTATCAACCATTAATTTTCCAAATTGATCATCATGATTAATAATGGCTAATTTTAAAGTGGTTTTTTTAAATAACTTAGCCTTCGCTTCTGCATAAGCTTCTAAAGTATGATGATAATCAAGATGATCATGACTTAGATTAGTAAAAATAGCCTCATGAAAATCGACACAATCAACACGATTCTGACTAAGTGCATGCGAAGACACTTCCATGCATACATAATTTTTACCTAACCGATTATATTTAGCTAATAATTTCTGTAAACATAAAGCATCAGGAGTGGTATTAAGCAAAGTTTGTAAAGAATTAACATCACCTTCACCTATAGTGCCAACATATGCAGCAGGCTTTTCTAATAAAGAATATGCTTGAGCTAATTGATAAGCTATTGTAGTTTTACCGTTAGTTCCTGTAATCCCAATTATATTTAAATTTTTTGACGGTGCACCATAAAAACTACTCGCAATCGCGGCCATAGATTTACCTAAATCTTCTACTGGCACACAAGGGATATGGCTTAGAACTTTAAAAGTTTGTGGCAAATTTATCGGATCATATACAATAGCTGCAGCACCTAGCGCTTCTGCTTGCTCAATATATAAACGTCCATCAGCTAAAGCACCGGGATATGCAAAGAATAAATCACCGACTTTTATTTTACGACTATCATTTTCTATATCTGAAATTTCAATTTCAGGTATTTTAGAACTAACCCAAGGATGTAATAATAATTCTAATTTCATGTGGTTTTAATCGTCTTATCTGGTGGAATATCAAGTATACGCAGTGTCGTGCTCATTATCTTTGAAAAAAGTGGGGCCGCTACTGCTGCTGCATAATATCCTAAACGAGTAGGTTCGTTAATTACTACAGCCACTATTATTTTAGGGTTTGATACTGGCGCAATTCCTACAAAGCTAGAAATATAGCGTTTTTCTTTATATCCGCCAACTCCTGCAATTCTTGCAGTTCCTGTTTTTCCAGCGACTCGGTAACCAGGTACTTGTGCATCTTTCCCAGTACCACCCTCTTCGCCAACAACAGCCTCCATCATTTCTAAAACTTGATCTGCAACTGTTGCATCAATAATATGTTTTTTAGCCACAGGATCATCATTATGCAAGAGGCTTATTGGTAAGATATCACCATGATTCGCAAAAATTAGATAGGCTTTAGCTAATTGCATTGTAGTAACAGACATTCCATAGCCAAAGCCTAAAGTTGCAAGCACAAAGGGACTTGCCTCTCTTAAGTTAATAATGGCTCCTTCACTTTCGCCAGGATAACCACTTTCAGTTCTTTCCCCAATCCCTACATGCTTAAGTAAGCCTATCAATTGTAAAGGAGGGCTTGCCAAAACCATTTTTGTGACACCTACGTTAGATGACTTCTTTAATACTCCTACCACATCTAATACACCATAATTGTGTATGTCACGAATCATATGACCATTAACCACCATCCAACTTGGATTAGTATCGATAACAGTATCTGGCTTAAATTTACCACTTAAAAGGGCTGAGGCTATACTAAACGGTTTAATTACAGAACCAGGCTCATAAGTATCAGTAATTGCCTTATTTCTATAACTATCCTTCTTATAGCGAAAGCGCGCATTTGGGTTATAAGATGGATAATTAGCAACAGCAAGTACCTCGCCATTTTCAGTATCTAAAACAACTACAGAACCTGATTTGGCACCAAATTTTAAAATTGTATTTTCGAGCTCATGATATGCAAAAAATTGTATGCGCCTATCAATACTTAGCTGTAATAAATTACCTGGACGAGGCTCTTTCTCAACTCCAAGATCCTCGATTACACTCCCTTTTCTATCTCTTACTACCTTTTTTTTCCCAGATACGCCAACTAACCATTGTTGATAAGCGAGCTCTAAACCTTCAATACCATTATCATCAACATTAGTAAAACCAATTAATTGCGCAGTACTATCACCATCTGGATAATATCGCTTAAATTCTTCTTTTAAATTAACCCCAGGAATTTTTAAATCTTCAATTTTTTTTGCAAATTCTGGTGGCAATTGTCGCTGTAAATAAACAAATTCACGTCCGTGCGCTGTGGAAACTATTTTTGATAAATGTGATGAAGAAATACCTAAAAGACGCACAAGCTTAGATAATTGTGCGACATTTGGGGAAAAAGATTTTGGGTTAATCCATATTGATTGAACAGGAGTACTTACAGCAAGAGGCGCCCCTTCTCTATCGATTATCATCCCACGATATGCTGGTATATCCAACATACGCAAACTTCGCGCATCTCCTTGGCCAAGGAGAAATTTGCGATCCATAATCATCAAATCATACATTCGCCAAATAAGGACGCCTAAAATTAATAGAAAGAAGGCAAAAATACAAAATAGCCTTAATTTGTGGCCCCATATTTTCATTGGGCGCGCAAAATAATAATATCTTTAGTAGTTGGCAACACCATATGTAACTTTTCCTCCGCCAACTTCTGTACTCTTGCAGGAGTTGCAATAGATGCTTGCTCAAGCAATAATTGTCCCCACTGCAACTGTAATCTATGTGTTTGAAGCTCAACATCCTGTAATTTTGTAAATGTTAGACGATGTAAATTAGTAACATAGACCACAGCAAATGCAGATCCTAATACTGCAAACAATAAAATTGCCAGCAAAAAATTATACTTTGATAGTCGCATATCACTTAAATGCCCACTAAAAAGATTAGGCTCATAAATTCCTTTTGCTGCTGCGTTCATGCTATTTTCTCCCCTATTCTAAGCACTGCACTACGCGAACGAGTGTTTTGCTTAATTTCATCATCACTTGGCTTAATTACTTTTCCAATGCGTTTAAAACATGTTTTAATCTCAGCGGCACGTATTGGAACGCCTAGAGGTGGACTAATCCCTTGCTCCTCTTTACGCATAAATTGCTTAACAATTCTGTCTTCTAATGAATGAAAACTAATAACAACAAGACGCCCACCAATAGCCAATGATGCAACACAAAGCTTGAGAAATGCTGCTAAATCTGCTAATTCTTGATTTATATAAATACGAATAGCTTGAAATACCCTTGTTGCTGGGTGCTTATGTTTTTCCCACTTTGGATTTGCAGCTTTTACGATTTCAGCTAATGATGTAGTGGTTAAAATTGGATTTTCTTCACGAGCATTAGCAATAGCGTTAGCAATACGTTTTGCAAAGCGCTCCTCACCATACTCTCTAAATACCATTTCCATCTCAGATACTTTCGCATTATTTACAAACCGTGCAGCATCAAGCTCCTGACTCAAGTCCATCCGCATATCTAAAGGACCTTCCTGCATAAAACTAAAGCCACGTAGAGGATTGTCTAATTGCGGTGAAGAGACACCTAAGTCAAGCAAAATTCCGTTAATTTTGCCATAAACGCCTAATTGATTAGTAATTTCAGCCAATTTTGTAAAAGAACCTTGGACAATAGTAAAGCGCTTATCATTGGCAAAATGTTCTGAGGCGTGGTTAATTGCATCGATATCTTTATCAATAGCAATAAGACGTCCTGTTTCATTTAAATTAGATAAAATAGCGCGGCTATGCCCACCACGGCCAAAAGTTCCATCGACATAAATCCCATCAGCCTTAATTGCAAGGCCATTGATTGATTCATTCAATAAGACCGATTGATGCGCTGTCATATAAATTTCCGTTACAAAGAAAAAGTTTTCATATCATCTGGCAGTAAATCTTCCTTTAAGGCCTCATCTGCCAACCATTTGGTACGTCCTGATTGCCACAAACCTTCATCCCAAACTTCAAATTTATTACCCTGACCTATTAACACAACTTTTTTATCAAGATGGGCATAATCACGTAATATAGGCGGTAAAAGCACCCTACCACTCCCATCTAGCTCAACATCAGTTGCATGGCCAATTAACAAACGTTGGATCCGTCGAGCTGCTGCATTAAAACTTGGTAATTTTTGCAAATTATCTTCTATCTTTTGCCACTGCATTATTGGATAAAGCAATAAACATGTTTCTTCTGTGTCAATAGTAATCACTAAATTTGAGCTCAAAGCCTCACGATAACGCGTAGGTACAGCAATGCGCCCTTTAACATCTATGTTTAATGCATTTATTCCACGAAACATGATTATTTTTTGTAGGTAAAAATTAATCCACCCACAATTCTCCACTTTTTTGTTATTTTACTCCACTTTAATACACTATAGGAAGAGAATACGATAATCGTCAAGTGAAAAAGCCACATTTTGTAAAAAAAATGGTGCAAAATATTATTCAAAACTGACTTATGAGTCAAAAGGTCTCATTATGCTCTGTTTTATCGCTTTTATTGAAGGGGTTATGCTATAAAGTGATTGACCAACCAAGTACTATTAATAATAGCAACATTGTGGTATAGTTATTATCCAACTTCGGCATAATTAGTCTACTTATATGAAAATAAAATCAATCTATTTATTAATCTCTATTTTTTTTCCTATCACTTTATTCGCGAGTTCTGCAACTTGTCCTTTATCAAACGGAATAAATGTTCATACCACAAAGCAAATTTTAAATATTTGTAAAAAAGGCAATGTAATTAAAAGCTTTAAAGTAGCTCTTGGATACAAAGGTGTAGGCAAAAAGAAAGCGGGGGATAATAAAACCCCTATTGGTTTATATTCTTTAGCTTACCCTAGAAAATCCAACCAATTTAAAGTCTTTATTCCAATTATCTATCCGACTCATAAGCAATTAGCTGCAGGATATACCGGTAGAGATGTAGGAATCCATGGGCCGACTCAGTCATTTAAAGTGTTTAGTTGGTTAAATAACTTACCCTACTCCACCCGGGGATGCATTGCTGTTGGCAAAAATAATTATATCGAGTATGTGGCTAATTGGGTGAAAGCTAATCCTTCGTCTAAGGTTTTAATTATTTAAATCTGATTGAAATTTTATAACTCATCTTGTTATTTATAATAAGATCAATTATGGTTTTTATCATGAATGACTTTAAGGATAAACGTCAACATGAAAACCATTGATCTGGAAGCGCACTTTTATACAAAAGCTGTGTTTGATTACCTACAAAAACGAGATAATTATCCTAAGTTTGTCAAATTGCCAGAACAAGATTCGTATAATCTTCGCTTTACTGAACATATCTCTCTATTTCAAAGCCAGACATTCATTGATGCTCTGTGTATGCTGCAATACATCGCACAAACCTATTTGCCGGTCCTTTTTAAGTCCTACGCTGGCGCTCTGGGTCAGAACGTCCGGGGCGGCCAATATTCACGGTCGGCTAGTCGTAAGCTCTGCGCCTCCAGCCTACGAGGGGAGCTCAAAGCAATATAACGGGAGTTCATCAAAGCATGAGGCGGATGTGCCTTTGTTTGTCCAGTTAGAATCTATGGCGGTAGATAAACCTGATCGCCCTTGTACCCCGGACGTTTGTTCTCCCCAGTTGTTGCAGTTGGGAATGGTGTAGGTGCCTGCGATTGATGTTCCTGTCCAAACTTGGAGTGGGGAAGCTCCATCTGATAAATTAGAAATCAATGAGACAGGGAATGTTGTCCCTCCAGCCGCCGCTATGGGAAAATTAGAACTAGCATTTATGTAATTATATTTGTTACTGTAATGTGTGTTTTCTATCGCTGATGTAGATGGGGTGCTGAGCCAGGCCGCGTAAATTCCTGCGCCTAGCGCGGGCTTGTTTTGATCTAGGTTACATATGCAGTTTGCCCTCGTGATACCCGTAGCACCATCAATGATGCAAGTTGGCTGGGCTGTCATGTCGCCTTTCGTAGCCGTGAAGGTTTGAAACGCCCTGCACTCTCCGCTCGCGCCTTTGCACGTAAGTGCTACACCTCCATTTAACATTACATTCGCTTGCTGCCCTGTGCATGTGCGTGGTAGTTGCCATATACCATTTACTGGGCCTGTTGCGCCTGTCGTCACCACATACCCTGGGGTCGTAACCTCGAGACCCATGTTGTAGCAATGGGAGCCTCCTTTTGGCACTAGCGGTGTTATAGCAAGCGTTGTTCCCGATGAGATATGAAACTTCTGCCCTGTTGCTGGAGCAAGCCCATTAAGCCACACATTGATATCATAATTAGTCTCTCCTCCAGTCGCCGCTACGGAGACCAGCGGACCGGGGGCTGCGGTCACCGCAAAGGTTAATATCATACTGATTAGTCCTAGAGAGCTGGTTATCCAATTCCTTTTCATGTTTAAATTCCTTTATTAAAAAGTTATATGCTGAGCGTAAAGACCAGTGCATTGGCAAAAGCCGCCCCGGTGGTTAATTTGTTCAGGATCTGGTTATTTGAGGGGTTAAAATGGCCTTGTCCTAAATAAAAGAAGCGGTAGCCAAGTTCCGCTTGCGTTGGCCCTACAAAATGACCGCATTTTAAACTAATGCCGGCTGTTGCACTGAACGTTGTCGTGGTGGTTCCTGAAAAAATGGCATCCTGAAGGGTATTTGCACCCAGTGAGGTTTCTTTAAATTGACTGGTCGTCAT
>CAMDMN010000108.1 GCA_945901965.1 Legionella genomosp. 1
GGATAATGTTTAGATTAGCGTTACAATTGAAAGAATATAAGCAATTGTAATAATTGTAGCCTTGATGCAGCGTAGCGTAATCAAGGTTTTTATGATGCTCTGACCACGTCATTATTTAATTTGTAACACTGTAAACCTTGATTACGCTACGCTGCATCAAGGCTACACATGATAATTATTAAGAATTATAAGGGGAAAAATAATGAAAGTTTTAGGGATAATTTTATCAATCTTATTAGGCGTATTTTTATCGCCATTAGTTAGTGCAAATACTACAAGTTGGCCTAATTGGGTAGCTGAAGTGCGTAAAGAGGCTTTATCTCAAGGAATTTCTCCGGAAACATTTGATGCAGCCTTTGCTGATATTCATGAGCCAAGTAAGCAAGTTAAAGGATTATCTCGAAATCAGCCTGAGCATCGTTTAACTTATGCCAAATACTTAAGCTCGCGAGTTGATAATTACCGCATTATTGAAGGTAGGAAAGAATATAAGAAAAATAAGGCTGTTCTTACTGAAATAGGCGATCATTATGGGGTTGACCCATGTTTTATCGTATCATTCTGGGGATTTGAATCTAGTTATGGTAATTATATGGGTAATTTCCCGGTTATCAAGTCTCTAGCAACATTGGCTTATGATTCAAAACGTCAGGAATTTTTCCGTAAAGAATTATTTTTAGCATTGCACATTTTAAATGATGGTCATGTTGATTTGGCACATTTTAAAGGCGAGTGGGCAGGAGCTTCTGGCCAGCCACAGTTTCTGCCTTCAAGTTGGGTTAAATATGCGGTTGACTATGATGGTGATGGTCATAAAGATATTTGGAGATCAAAGCCTGATGTTTTTGCCTCTATTGCTAATTATATGAAAATAAACGGCTGGCAAGCAGAGCAGCCTTGGGCAACTTATGTTAAGTTACCGTCAAAATTTGATGTAAGTCTTCTTGGTAAAAATAATGTTAAACCAATTTCTGAGTGGAATGATTTAGGCGTAAGAACTACTAGCGGCGAGCCATTGCCACATCAAGATTGGCAGGGAAGTTTAGTTCAACCAAATGGTGGGCCGGTATTTCTTGCCTATCCTAATTATAAAATGATTCTGCGCTATAATAATTCGATTTATTACGCCGGTGCTATAGGATATTTGGCGGATAAAATTTGTGAGCGTACGAATTAAATTAATCTAAAATTCATGGCCGCTGCCGTGCGGCCATTTCCCATGTAAATTCACACCTCTATCATTACGATTGTAATCCACGCGGTAATTTTGCCAATATTTGCAGGGCAATTGTTATTAAAACAAGAGGATTGCCTGATTGGAATTTTGATCCTCAATTTTTATCCTTCTTAGGGCTTCAAGCTACAGATACAGCGACAAGAATAACAGCTAGGACACCTAATTTGTTTAATCGTATGCGATTGCCAGAAGATGCTACGCATATAGTTTTGCCGCAAAATTATATATCTAACATTTAATGTTGTAAGTATAATTTATCCCAACCTAACAATCTAAATACATATATGACTCCTGATGAAATACAAGCAATTATTGACACAGCCCCTACCTGGGAGAAAATTAAAGATAGGCATTTTTATAGAGTTTTGGTTTCAAAAACGACTTTAAAAATTTCAAAGTTAAAGTGCCAATGGGTTCGAAAAATTCCTATTAGCGCGGAAGATATTTTTAATAGTGAAATAAATTTTAGAAAATGGAATAAAATTAATCCAAAATTTCCTGCATACCAATCATTAGAAGGGTATCTTTTTCCTTATTTTGAACAAACTCAGGCTGAAGATAACAAAATTGCTAATAAAGTGATCGAGATTTATCGTGAAACAAGATTCATCGTGCTTGATGCCGGGGAAAAATTGCATTTTCTAGAGCATCATGGTGAAACGCAATGTGCTTATGTAGATCAAGCTTATGAAAGAGATTCACCTGTTAATGATGAACAGGGTCTTCATCAAAGAACGATATCAAAAACATTAAAATATTTAGATGAAATTACACATAGTGGAATGATAGCGACCGCCTCAGCTATTCGTACTTTAATTAAAATTGAATTTGATCTTCGTAGGGAAGAAATTAAAGATGAATATATTACACCAGAATTTATGGCGAAATTACATATTTTAAGTATGCAAGGAGTAAAATTTACTCCTAAGTTAATGGAACGTTTATTATATTTATTATCTATTGATATAGATAATATGGTTCCAGATTCAGAACTTAATAATTTTCTTCAAATACCGCGAAATTTATTTATACTTCAGGCCGTAAAATTAGGTTTAACGACTATTGTTGGAATAATTATAAAGCATAATCCTTCTTATATTGATGAGAAAGATTATTTTGGTCGCACACCACTAATCATTGCGGTATTAGCAGGGCACAGAAGAATGTTAGAGTATTTAATTATGCTAGGTGCAAATGTATTTGGTGAGCAAATTTACCATTCATCATATACCGGTAATAAAACATCACAAAATTGGACTGCTTTAAATTTTGCTATTGATCATGACCATTCTGCAGCAATATGTATTTTAATTAATGCAATGCTTAACCCATTAAAAATCTGTAGCTCAGGATTAAGAGAAAAATTAGTTTTTTCACCAAAATTAATTAACCAATTAACGATTTTACATGAGTCTAGAAAAATACTTAATGCAGATACGGGTCAAAGGTTATTGGCGTTAAATCAATTTGATGAGGCTAATGAAATAAAAGATCATATGCTGATGGAGTTTTATAATGCGAGATGCGTTAAGGATTATCAAGTGCCTTTTTTCAATCTTGCCGCGAAATATGCTCTTAATTCTATGCTTAAAAAACTAGTTGTGGAAAATCCAGAACTTATTAAGCTTAATTATAAAGAAGCTTTGTTAGTGGCTAAAGCAAATAGGAGTCTTGCGGCGGTTGAATTTATTGAAGCGGAATGCGCAAAACTTCGGGTTGGTTGCCAACCATCAAATGCAACCTTAGCACGATCTTCTTTTTTCTTTCCTAGTCCTGTTTATGCTTACGCAATAGGGGCTGTAGCAGTTGTAGGAATAGGAATTACATTAACTTTGAAATGATATTTATCGCTTCCTCCTTAAGCACTAAAGATCTCATAACTTACACCGGTGCTATAGGATATTTGGCGGATAAAATTTGTGAGCGTACGAATTAAATTAATTAGGTCTTTCTGCGGAGTTTTGTTTAGCATGAATATTCCCTTGTTTGCAAATTGTCAATCAGATTTACAATTTGCAAACAAGGGGATAACATAATGAATAATAACAATTATTCCCGGTCCCAGACAGTCTGGTAAATCAACCCTTGCAAAAGCTACTTTTTCGCACAAACCTTATATTAGTCTAGAAGATTTAGATACTCGCCAATTTGCGACCGATGATCCGCGGTGCTTTATTTGAAACATGGGTTGTCAGTGAGTTAATAAAAAAACGCTTTAATCAAGGATTACTATCTAATTTGTATTATTGGCGTGATAGTCAAGGGCATGAAATTGACATTATAGTTGAGCAAGGCGAAAGATTAATCCCTATAGAAATTAAATCAGGAAAGACCATAGCAAGTGATTTTTTTGATAATTTACTATACTGGCAAGCCATGGCAAATCAAACTACTTCGCCTGCTATCCTTGTCTACGGCGGCGATCAAATCCAAACTAGAGGAAATGTGCATGTTATGGGATGGAAGGCACTATCAGATCCCTCACTTTTTCTTTAATCTTAAGCATTTATAAACAAAATTGTATTGTTTGTATGGTTGAAAAATTGATTTAATTTAAATTGTTAAAGTTTCCATAATTTGCGCCGATAGTATAAATAACGCGCAACAATAAGGAAGCGTATGAGCAGGATGGCCAAATTTAATATTGGTGATCTAGTAGTGCATAAGCGGCAAGGATATAGGGCAGTTGTTATTGATGTTGATCCATTATTCCAAGCTTCAGGTCGTTATAACCCGCAGGCAATTAAGCGCGGTTTCTCAGAGCGCCATCCATGGTATAGGTTATTAGTTGATCACAGTAGTCAAATGACCTATGTGGAGGAGAATTTATTAGTTTTTGATCCAAATATAGAATTTATTGACAACCCTAATGTTAGTTACTATCTAGAGCAGCGCGAAGGGACATATGTTAAGTTAACACGAGGTCATTAAGTATTCCTAACCATAAGCACCAGCAAAGCTACAAAAGTAATTAATAGTAACGCTAATATTCCCATGCTTGAGAAGCTTTTGGTCATATTTTCACGTTTAAATAGTTCAGGTCGGCCTTTGATATTGCGGTAAAGTACCCAGACTATAAGCGCTGCTGCTAATAAACCTAAAACTTGATATAAAGATTGCATTATTTTTCTCCAAATGCGTCTGAGAATAGATTAGATTCTAGTGCTCCATGCGCTAATAGATTATCGCGTATGTGATATACCATTTCAAATGGGCCAGATAAAACAATTTGCCAGTCATTAAGATCATGTTGATGTTTTTCAAGTACCATTTTTGCTAAAGGCAATTCGTTTTGATTCGAGTTTAGTGGATAATATTTAAGATTTAATGCGTCCAATTGCCAATGGGAAATTTTTTCTTCCATGTATAAATCAGCTTGTGAACGAGCACTCCAAAATAATTCTAATTTATCGGTTTTTTTATTAGCAACTAAATCTTCAATCATTGCTTTTATAGGTGCAAATCCAGTACCGCCTGCAATAAATAAGATGGGTTTATTGGGATGTAAATGCTTAACATGACAAATCCCAAATGGTAAGGAAATAGATAAAGGAATTTTATTATTAATTTCTTGAAATAATTGTTGATTAAGCATATTTTGCGGATTATGACGAATATGTAATTCATATTGTTTTAAGCTACAAGGCGCATTCGCTATAGAAAAACTTAATTGGTTATCGTTTAAGTTAATTTGTAAGTATTGGCCTGCATGGTAATCAATATAATCATTAGGCGTTAATATGATTTTATAAATATTTTCTGCAAGTGGGATAATTGATTTAACTAGTGCTATAGTTTTTTTACTACTCATCATTTAATCCTAATAAAGACCAATAATCTTTAACGCGTTTTTCAATATCTTTATCCATGATAATCGGTCTTCCCCATTCACGAGTAGTTTCGCTAGGCCATTTAGATGTAGCGTCCATTCCCATTTTAGAGCCTAAACCTGAGTTAGGTGAGGCAAAATCAAGGTAATCAATTGGTGTATTATCTATCATTACGGTATCGCGAAGTGGATCCATACGTGTAGTCATTGCCCAAACTACATCTTGCCAGTTGCGGGCATCAATATCATCATCACAAACAATAACAAATTTAGTATACATAAATTGTCTTAAAAAAGACCAAACAGCCATCATGATCCTTTTAGCATGCCCCGGATATTGTTTTCTAATGGTTACAATGGCAAGCCTATAAGAGCAGCCTTCAGGCGGTAAATAAAAATCAACAATTTCCGGAAATTGTTTTTGTATTAATGGGATGAATACTTCATTTAAGGCAACACCAAGGATTGCGGGCTCATCTGGTGGCCTACCTGTGTAAGTGCTGTGATAGATGGGCTTATCGCGGTGAGTAATTCTCAGAACGGTAAATACGGGAAAAGACTGAACTTCATTATAGTAACCAGTATGATCGCCAAATGGCCCTTCTAAAGCTTCATCTCCTGGCTCTAAATATCCTTCTAAGATAATTTCAGCAGTTGCTGGAACATGAAGATTAGAGCCGATACATCTTGTTAATTCCGTACGTTTGCCGCGTAATAGACCCGCAAAAGCATATTCAGCAATAGAGTCAGGAATTGGTGTAACAGCGGCGAGCATTGTCGCAGGATCAGCACCTAAAGTTACCGCAATTGGAAAGCGTTCGCCTTTGTGTTCTTCTTGAAAAGCTTGATAATCAAGAGCACCTCCGCGGTGTGACAGCCAGCGCATGATAAGTTTATTTTTAGATAATACTTGCTGGCGATAAATGCCTAAATTTTCACGATCTTGATTTGGACCTTTAGTCGTGACTAATCCCCAAGTGATCAAAGGAGCTACGTCATCTTTCCAGCAAGTTTGAATGGGAAGTTTGGTTAAATCAACTTCATCACCTTCGAAAACATGAGTTTGACATGGGGCTTTATTAATAATTTTAGGCGCCATATTAAGCGCTTGTTTAAGGAGTGGTAATTTACTAAAAGCATCCTTTACCCCTTTAGGCGGCTCGGGTTCTTTTAAATCGCTAAGTAATTTACCAAGATCACGTAATGCTGAAATATTCTCAGCCCCCATCCCTAAGGCAACACGTTCTTCTGTACCAAATAAATTAGTTAATACGGGGATGCTATGACCCTTCGGGTTAGTAAAGAGAAGTGCAGGTCCTTTAGCGCGAAGAACTTTGTCACTGACTACCGTCATTTCAAGATAAGGTGAAACGGGGTAGTCAATGCGCTTAAGTAAATTTCTTGATTCTAATTGCAAAATAAAGTCGCGAAGATCACTATATTTCATAAGAAGTCTTCGATACTATTCTTGGCGCTTCATTGCCTCGAAAAACTCAGCATTTGTTTTGTGATTTTTCATGCGCTCAAGTAAGAATTCAATTGCATCACATTCATCCATTGATTGTAAGATTTTACGCAATATCCAGGTTCTTTGCAGTTCTTCAGGACTTAAGAGTAAGTCTTCACGACGAGTTCCTGAGCGATTAATATTAATTGCAGGGAACACACGACGTTCAGCAATACTACGAGCTAAGTGGATTTCCATATTTCCGGTTCCCTTAAACTCTTCGTAAATTACCTCATCCATTTTAGAGCCTGTATCTACTAAAGCTGTAGCAATAATAGTTAAACTACCACCTTCTTCGATATTACGTGCAGCACCATATAAGCGCTTAGGACGTTGCAAGGCATTGGCATCAACACCACCAGTTAATACCTTACCAGATGACGGTACAACTGTGTTATAAGCACGCGCAAGTCTCGTTATCGAGTCTAGTAAAATAACCACATCGCGTTTATGTTCAACAAGGCGCTTAGCTTTTTCAATAACCATTTCGGCAACTTGAACATGGCGGTTAGCTGGCTCATCAAAAGTACTAGCAACTACCTCGCCTTTAACTGAGCGTCGCATTTCGGTAACTTCCTCTGGGCGCTC
>CAMDMN010000109.1 GCA_945901965.1 Legionella genomosp. 1
GTTGATATTTCTCTATGACTTTCCCCAATTACCTTATTACTTAAGTAGAGGTGATGTAATTTTTTTGCAAAAGTATCGTTATCATCAATTATTGATTAAGATGGGTTTTTAATATTTTAATTTAAAGATAAGTTTTTAAGACAACGAATCCCTTACTACATATTGGCGCTAGCATTCATTATTTCCCGTATTAAAAAACCGTCGTTTTTTGATAATGGTTTCTTGATTTTTTCTATCTAAAAATGGACGGTCGAAAGCACGCATATCTTGCCAACGTTTTACGCCCTTATTAGATATCATATTAGATAACGATTAGGTCTCAATTAGATAACATAAAAAATTATTTGAAGAAGCTAATCATAAGAATAGCAGCGAGGTGGTAGAAAATGCGCATTCTGTCTTGAATTTACCTTGTGTGCTAGTGTATAATTCTGCACTTATAAAACATTAACAGATGTTGGGATATATATTTTAAATGGACGCTTGCTATAGAGATTCAATAATATTTAGTGAGTGGTTTTTTATTAAAAATGAGGGTGATAATGTATTTAGAAAATGATGTATCACAAATTTCTCCTTCAATATATAAATTAATTTCCCAAGATCATTACTATGATAATGAAAATCTATTAACTTAAGATAATTTAAAAAATCTATCTCAATTCTCAGAAACGATTGAAGAACCTAATGTATGCGGAGAATTTAACAGTGAAGAACATTATTTAAAAACATTACGCCTCGTTCTTGCGTCAACTTACGAAACTAGAAATCGTGTACTATTTTTTCTTAATCAGGTATTACCATTACTTCCAGAAAAAAAATCATTGCTTGATGTTGGCCCAGGGGATGCATCATTAACAAAATATTTAGCTAAATATTTTAAACACATAACCGCTACCGATCTAAATAACCATGTTTTAAATAATTTAGAAAAACATCTGCCGAATGAAATAGATTATGTAAAAAAAGTAGGTTGTGTAAGAAATCTAAAATTTAATTCAAATTATTATGATCTAGTGGTCTTATCCCATATACTTTACTATATTAATACAAATACCTGGCTCGAAGTTATAAATTCAACTTATAAAAGTTTAAAGGAAAATGGACTGTTAGTTATTGTACTTGGCGGAGATGAGCTAGGTAAGGGCGACTTAATCCGAGATTTTGGAGGCAAGACATTGGCAATTGATCAGTTGGCGTCAAGCTGCCAAAATATCTATGGCCATATAAATGTGAGCTTGTCTGCATCTACTGAGTCTTTTGTATCTTGCTCAAGACAGGCAATGCTTCATATAGCATCATTCATGCTGGGAGATGCTAATATAAAAGCAAATAAAGAAGATTTACTAAAATATATTAATAAAAAATTTCGTCGTTCAGAGGGTCATTATGAAATGACGACCAGACAAAAATATATATTAATTAGGAAAGCTAACCATCATGGCAACAGGCTGGCTTTTTTAGAGATCATATACTGAATCTGAATTTGATTGCCTATGATACTAGTCAAGTAATGTAAGATAAAAACAACCGCTCGCGGTTTACTTATTTTGAAGCCATTTTTCAACGGTTTTATTTGTAGTTTTAGTAACATCGATGAGTTGATGATAAAGTTTATCTAACATGGCTACATGCCCTGCTTTACGATAACGTTCAAGGTATTGACAGGCTAATTTCATTTTTGGAACACCGCAGTACGCTGCGCCGCTTTTCATCTTATGGGCTAAAAATTCTATTTTGTCTAAATCTCCATCATTATAAGCTTCTTGAATGAGCGCAATATTTTTATGGGTTTCTACAACAAAAAGTCTTAGGATTTTTAACATAACGGCTTCATCACCACTCATTTGCTCTAGAACCTGACTTGGAACAAATATAGAAAGACTATTCAGTTTAAGAAGTTCATCTTCACTTTCTGGAAGATCTAGACCTAATTTTCCTGATGATTTATCTATGGATAATGTTTGTAGGCTACTCACATGATCTGGTGCTACAAACCGAGTAACTAATTCTTGCAAAAGAGCAGGACTTGCAGGCTTAGTAAAGACATCATTCATGCCAGATTCTAAACTTTCATTTTGGGCAGCTTCACGTGCGTATCCAGTCAAGCCAATAACAGGAGTTGGTTTTTTATTATTTAAAGTTTCCCATTCACGAAAATATTGGGTGAATTCATGACCTGAGATGCCAGGCAATCCAATATCAGTGATAATGAGATCAAAGTTATTAGACTTTGACAATTCAAGAGCTTGCTCACCATCAACTGCTGAAATAAAACGCCAACCTTCGTTTTCAACAATGTTCTCAACTACCTTTAGGGCAATAGGACTGTCCTCTACCAATAAGATATGAGGTGTGCTTGCATTCGTTTTCTGCATTACCTTCGTATCACTGCTTGATATAGCAGAGACCCCTTTATCTTTAATTTCCTCAGGCTTTCTATTAATTACTTTAAATTGTAAATCGAACTTAAATGTTGTACCAACTCCTTCCTTACTAGTTAATGTGATATCCCCGCCCAATAATTTCACATATGATTGCGCAATATGTAATCCAAGACCATGCCCCTTATAAAGGCCTTTATATGATGGAGTAACTCTAAAGAAACGATCAAATACTTTATCTTGTTTATCTTTAGGAATACCAATACCAGTATCAGTAACTTCGAATTGAATATGAGCTTTTTTATGATCTTTGTTAAGACATTTAATTTTAATCAAAATACTGCCTGACTCAGTGAATTTAATAGCATTTCCCATTAAATTCAATAAAATGCGGTGAAGCTTAATCTGATCTCCTTCAATATAAGATGGTAAATCCTTATCAATATCAACCTGTAAATCAAGGCTTTTTAATTTGGTTGTTGGCAACTCAAGCTTAACAAGATGTTGAACACATTGTTGCAAAGAAAAGACTTCGAGTTGGATATCATCCTCATGAAAGTTTCCTGCCCGAACATCATCTATAATATGATTAAGCAAACCTAATAATTCTTCGCTACTATCATGGAGCATATGAGCAAAATTTATTTGCCTAGGATTTTGTAGATCATTTTCTAACAATTCAGACATGCCTACTACGCCCGCTAACGGTGTACGGATATCATGGCTCATATTTGCTAGAAATTCGGATTTAGCAGTATTTGCAGCCTCTGCCGCGTCTTTAGCAATATGAAGTTCTTCTTCCATCTTTTTTCTATCGGTTATATCAAGCGATGTCCCTATTAACCCAATAATCTCACCACGTTCATTTTTTAATGGAGTTTTATAGGTTAATTCGGTAATATTTCTCCCATCGGATAACTTAGCTTTTTCTTCACGAACAATAGTCGTATTTTCCATAATAACTTTGTTATCTAACTGCTGCCAATCTTTGGCAAATTCATGCCAACAAAAATCATAGTCAGTCTTTCCTATCATATCTTCAGGCCGTTCATAACCAGCCATTGTTGCTACAAATTTATTGCATCCAAGATAATGACCATCTCGATCTTTCCAATATACTGCTCCAGGAAGATTATTAATAATGGCATTTAGGTAAGTATGATATGGTTCATTAGTAGCTATCATAGTAATTGTATAATAAATTCTATTTGTTTCATTTATAGAGACTATAGTAGTGGCATAATCTTTTTTTAAAACCCCATGCTCTATAGTCATATAATGAAACAAATTATCTTGGGATAATTCTAATGCTGTAACATATTTAGTTATATCAATATTTTGTTCAACTAATAAATCAATGAATGGCTTGTTTATAAGCTCATCTTTATTTTTTTGAAAAAGTTCTTTTGCCCCGAATGTATTTATATCAGATATTAAAAAATCGGCAGTTAATACTATGACTATTGGTTCATTTGCTTTGTTGAATAACTGAGTAGTTGATTTTTTTATCATTACTTTAACTCCAGTAATTGCTCAATATAATTAGACAACTTATCTAAAGTATTATAATCACGGAATTCATGGTAGTTTATATTAACAAGGAACATTTCATTGATTGTTGCCAAGAAAAAGTACATACACAGCGAAGATATGCCATGTACCCAAAATTCTTTGTCAACAAGCGCATTATCACCCGTAATATTTCGCCAAATAGTTTGTAATTTTTGAAGAGTACTTGCATCAGAGGCCTCTGCTTCACAATTTAATGGCAGCTGAAGCTTCTTTTTATCTAACTTTCCAGAAATGTTTAGAGGCCATTTTTCTATCCACACATAAACCGATGGGTTAACCCAAGATACTACATGTTGACTAACCTTTAGCTTTACATGGTCAAAACAAAATTTTTGAAGCCAAGGGTTGAATGGCTCACGGCAGTAAGTCCTATAATTTTGATATTCATTCTTATCAAAAGCTCGTATTATTTGATTATTTAATTTTGGATATAAATGGATTTCAAGATCATTAACAGGATTTGTTTCATCATAATGGACAAATTTTTCATGGGTCTCCGATTCAAATTCTATTATCGATTTAATTTGCTCCGCTAGTAGATTATCAACATGAATCTTCTGCTCAACTGCTGGTAGC
Organism: Legionella genomosp. 1; assembly: GCA_945901965.1. Classification (GTDB taxonomy): domain Bacteria; phylum Pseudomonadota; class Gammaproteobacteria; order Legionellales; family Legionellaceae; genus CAMDMN01. Next base: position 4,533 of record CAMDMN010000109.1, read on the forward strand.
GGAATGTGATGTGGTATATCTTTATCAATTAGATCTACCAATATTTGCATAGATATATTTGGTATTTTGCTGATAATGACCGGAATTTTTGAGTTTTCTTTGATAAGATTATTTAACGTTTGCTTATCCAATGACAGGTCATATTTAATGCTTAAAGGTAATTGATGCTTTACTGGCTTATTAATATGTAAAATAACATCATATCTAAAGTAATTTAATTCGTTTTTATAATCACCATGTTTAACTGAAATATCGACTTGTGATATTTCTTTAATAATATTTTTTAAAGCATAAAAAAACTTAGGTGATAAGACTATCTCTGCATCTCTTGATTTATAGTAATAAGAACTTAATGTAAAAAAAAGATCCTCTGCATCAACAGAGTTTGTTCGTATTTTTTCCAACAAATAAACATCCATAAGTTCCAATGATCTCACATCTCCAATAATGATGGTTCCATTAGGTCTAGTAGCACTAACGAGCTGAGTTATGGTGGTGATTAGGTAATTAATGGATGGCAAATACTGGACGACAGAATTCACAATAACACAACTATATTTCTGATGGTTATGAACATTTATAGCAGATTCATTTCTGAAGGTTACTTTTTGCAGTTGTTGTTTATTTAATTTACTTCTAACATAGTCGATAGCTTTAGAAGATATTTCTACGACTGCGCACTCATCTGCCATATCTATGTATTCAAGTAATAATGAGCCTGTGCCACAACCAATTTCTAATATATCTGATAGGTCAGATTTTTGAATTAGATGCCTAATAAATTTATAGGATTCGCTTAGTTCCTCAACACCAAGTAATTGACCTGTAAAGGAACTTTGCCAACCACAATTATTAATTATTCCATGCTCATAATCTTCAGCATGCACATAGGTTTCATCATAAATATTTCTTAAAAAACAGGATACATCTGTACCCGGCGCGTGAATTTCATTAGAAAATACCTTTTCTTCATCAACCTCGATATAAGCTGCCAAAGACTTATAAAATCCATCTGTTTCATGAACTTTAACAACTGCCTTTTTTACAAAAGGCTCTTGTTCAATAACACTCTCAATTTCACCAGCCTCAATACGAATCCCACCAAACTTTAATTGATCATCGATACGGCCAATATAACAAATTTCGCCTAATTTATTTGCAATAACTAAATCCCCCGTTCTATACAATTTAGCTTTAGAGTGAGGATGATAAATAAATTTCTTATTGGTTAATTCTGAATTATTAAGGTATCCCCTAGCCAGGCCATCACCACCGATAAAAAGCTCTCCTTGAATGCCGATCTCAACTGGATTCATTTCATCGTTTAGTATTTCTATAAAAGTATTTTTTAATGTTTTTCCTAATGGAACAGACTCTGTTGTTAATGACATATTGATATGATTGAACATAGACCACATACTAGTTTCTGTAGGACCATACATATTCCAAACATTTTCTTTTTTATAATCTAATAAAACCGCCAAACTTGTCCTAAATTTCTCCCCTCCGACAAGAATTTTCATTGCACCGTCATTCTTCCATCCTTGTTTCAAGAGTATCTCCCATGATAGGGGCGTCGCTTGCATTAAGGTAATATTATAATTGCCAAGATAGTGTCTAATTTTCACCCCGTCTGCAACCGTCCCTTGCTCAGTCAATATTATTGTAGAGCCACAAATCAAGGGCATTAGTAACTCTATTAAAGAAATATCAAAAGTATAATCAGTTAAGGCAAGAAACCGATCATTTTCTGTTATATTCAATTCGTAAATTAAACTAGTAAATAAATTCATCATTGAACTATGCTCAATTAATACCCCTTTGGGATTGCCGGTACTTCCTGATGTATACATCACATATGCTAATTGAGTAGGAAAGATATCATTACTTTTTGAATTATTTGATGATTTAACATCGTCTGGTTTTATAACTTGTATATTCTCATTGATTAGGTGGTCAATATTAATATTAGAAACGACTAAATTAGTTTTTGTATCTTCAAAAATAAATTTTATTCTTGCACATGGCGTAATTGGACTAATAGGTAAAAAAGCACACCCTGCTTTTAATATAGCAATCATAGCAATAATTGTGTTAGGATCACGCTCAAGAATCATAGGAATTATTTGTTCGGATTTAATGCCACTGTTAATTAGATGCAAGCATATATCTGTCGAACGGAGATTTACCTCTTTATAACTTATCTCTTTTCCATGAAAAATAATGGCGGGTTTATCAGGATGTAGGATTGATTCAGCTATAAATAACTCTATGAAATTTTTAAACATTTATATCCACCGTTATTATGTAACAAATATTTTTAGATGTATGCATTCTCATAAAATTAATATATGAAGTTATATTAGTTTTTATAAGTATAGATTAATTTTCAATTAAAGTGGCTTGAAAACCAAAAGCGCGAAAAATGTACGCTTTTACGGGGGAAGTCAGGATACGTGTGCAATTGGGTCACTTCATTTTTAAAATGGGCTGCAACCCTCACTGCGTATCACTGCCATTAAGTTAAGGAATAACTCATTGATTTTTAATTAAAAAGGATCATCATATCGCGTACTCTTAATAATAAACGGAAAGTGCGCT
>CAMDMN010000110.1 GCA_945901965.1 Legionella genomosp. 1
AAACGCAGTGTGCCCACCAAAATATTTAGCTTAACATTCTGTGTTACTTTCTGGTAGGCACACTGCGTTTTGCCCACCCTACATTCTATTTGGGATGTTTTAATCACTGGATGACAATCAGTAATTAAATATGATAATGTTAAAGTTTATATTACTAAATTATTGATACTTACACGACATCCTAAAATAGGAACTTTTATGAATGAAATTGATATTTTAGATGTTTTCTATGACGAGCTAAGAGTCGAAGGACAAAATCGTAATACGCTATTTTTGAGTGTTGATGAAATTTTTGTTACCAAGCTTTCACAAAAACTTAAAACAGATGTTCAATTAGCTGACGTTGAAAAGTTAGTCGATATTTGTATTGCCAACGAGTGGTTAGAACGAACAACGGCTGATCCTAATTATAAATATCTCTCACTAACTAATGATGGATTAGAGATGGCTATCGCACAGCAGTATAGACGCAAATAAAGGGTGAGCATTCCTCACCCGATCCTCACAAAGATTATTTTGTTGCCGCTGCCGTTCCACCAACCGATACAGTATGTTCATGACTTAATGCAATAGCAGATTTTAACCGCTCTTCAAATTTAGTTAGAAGAGCCAAATTAACAGGCTGTTATCCTTGATAATGCAGCATCGATAGTCTCCCCATAAACCACCAAACTCTTCATTGTTTAATAAGCTTATTTCAGGAGAATGGCACAATAATTTGTTGGCGAATTGGATGGGCATTATAAGTAAATTCCTAAAAGATTAATAATAATTCGCCATTGTCCCATACGTAGGCGAAAATATGGTTCGCCCTGTAATTTTTTTATATCCAAGCTTGAGTGGTCAGGGTTTTTTCCCAACAATACAATTTTTTCAGTAATTCTGGTTCTATCAGGTTGTGGTACACTTTGAAGTGCTTTCTTAGCCTGATTAATGAACACAGAGTTTATTAAACTTATCCGCTAACTGACTTAATTGATCGTTATTTAGTCGTGTAAAACCCGCGTCAATATAAGAAACAAGCATCTTATTAAAACAAGACTGTAGCTGACCCTGCTCAGGCATTTCTTTTATAGATTTAACTAGATTTAAATCGACATATAGCAGAGTTGAAGTCGCGCTAGAACTTACTTCATACTTCGCCGTGGCAACACAACAAACAGCGCAGGCTGCTAAATCATCATAAGCTTTTAAAGATGTAGGTGCTTTATTTGCAAGCTTTATTAAATCATATGCCGTGAGATGCATACCAAATAATAATTTATCATTTTTATATGAAACATCACTTATACCGCCGTTACATCGATCCCCACCGTTTATATTTTTAAGTTCTAATTTATCTTTATTTTTGTATTTAACTAAATTGATAGCTGTAAAATCACCACTGCCCCCGCCATTATTAATTGTATAAACCCAAAATTGATTATTACCCGCATTAAAATACCGGTAATAACTATACCCTTGAGCTGAACCTTGAAGTGTAGGATCTTGCCAGTCATATCCTATATAACCTTTTTTAATTAAATCGGCATTCGTTCCCTTTAAAATATATTTTTCCTTTTTTATCCCGCATTGCTTAAGGTTTATGGTGCTTTTATTATTTTCAAGATTGAAAAAACATAAACTATCAATGGGCTTATTTTCCAACATTAAATCTGCAGGAAAAGCAGAAGCTAATGAAGTGAATAAAGAGATACAAAAAACGAGCTTAAATTTTTTAAACATCAGCATGAAACTCCATATGGAATTATATAAAGGACTTACGAAAAACCAAGATTACGTTATCTCTAGAGGCACGTCATCCCAAGTACAACGAGGGATCTCCTGAATGTATTAAGGTACCAATTTCGGAGATCCCTCGTTGTACTCGGGATGACGACACCTCTGTACCTCGTAAGACATGTTATAGTTAGAATAATAAGATTTTTTCATTATAGTCTTTAGCTTTAATAAGATCTATTGCGCCCAATATTTTAATGTCGTGTTGAACTTATCGGCATTTATTATGCGAACTTATGCATATAAACTTTAAGCTAACAATGTTATAATAATTCATATTTTTGCCCATATTGCCATGAGGATATTTAATGAGTGTTGACGCCAGTTATGATTCGACCAATATTAAGGTTTTAAAAGGCTTAGATGCCGTAAGAAAGCGTCCAGGTATGTATATTGGTGATACCGATGATGGTACTGGATTGCATCATATGGTATTTGAAGTGGTTGATAACGCTATCGATGAGGCGCTTGCTGGGCATTGTCATGAAATTACAGTTACTATTCATGCAGATGAATCAATTACGGTAAAAGATGATGGTCGTGGAATTCCTGTAGATATTCATAAAGAAGAAGGTCGTTCTGCTGCTGAAGTTATTATGACTATCTTACATGCCGGTGGTAAATTTGACGATAATTCTTATAAAGTTTCTGGTGGTTTGCATGGTGTTGGGGTGTCGGTTGTTAATGCACTTTCCGCGGAATTGCACTTAGTAGTTTATCGTTATGGTAAGGTTCATGAGCAGCATTATCGTCATGGTATTCCTGATGCGCCAATTGCTGTTACTGGTGACGCCGAAGCGACTGGTACCCAAATTTGGTTTAAGCCAAGTGCAGAAACATTTACTAATATAGAATTTCATTATGAAATTTTGGCAAAGCGTTTACGTGAATTATCATTTTTAAATTCAGGCGTTTGTATTCATCTTATTGATGAGCGCGCTGATAAGAGTGAGACTTTTCGCTATGAGGGTGGCATTAAAGCCTTTGTCGAATATTTAAATAAAAATAAAACGCCTGTTACTGCGGCTGTTTTTAATATGTCTGCTGAAAAAGATAATATTACTGTTGAGTTGGCCATGCAATGGAATGACTCATATCAGGAAAATCTTTATTGTTTTACTAATAATATTCCACAACGAGATGGCGGCACGCACTTAGCGGGATTTCGTTCAGCTCTTACGCGGACATTGAATAATTATATTGAAAAGGAAGGGTTTGCAAAGAAGGCTAAAATAGCGACTATTGGTGATGATGCTCGCGAAGGTTTGACTGCAGTTTTATCGGTTAAGGTGCCTGATCCTAAGTTTTCATCGCAGACTAAAGATAAACTTGTGTCATCAGAAGTAAAGTCAGCGGTTGAATCTTTAGTTGCTGAGAAATTGAATGATTTTCTATTAGAAAATCCAGCGATTGCAAAGGCAATTGTAGGTAAAATGCTTGATGCTGCACGTGCAAGAGAAGCTGCACGTCGTGCTCGTGATATGACGCGTAGAAAAGGTGCTTTAGATATTGCGGGTTTACCTGGAAAGCTTGCAGATTGTCAGGAAAAAGACCCAGCTTTATCAGAATTATATCTCGTTGAGGGAGATTCTGCGGGTGGTTCTGCAAAGCAAGGCCGAGATCGCAAAAACCAAGCTATTTTGCCATTGAAAGGTAAAATCTTAAATGTTGAGAAAGCACGGTTTGATAAAATGTTAGCTTCGCAAGAGGTAGCAACGCTTATTACGGCTTTAGGTTGTGGTATTGGGCCTGATGAGTACAATCCAGATAAAACTCGTTATCATCGTATTATTATCATGACTGACGCGGACGTTGATGGTTCACATATTCGTACTTTGCTGCTTACGTTTTTCTTTCGTCAAACTCCTGAGCTTATTCAGCGAGGTTATATTTATATTGCCCAGCCACCTTTATATAAAGTAAAGCAAGGTAAACAAGAACAATATGTAAAAGATGATGATGCTTTATATGCGCTTTTAACTCAAACTGCTCTTGATGGCGCGGCTTTCTCGCCAGCTAAGGATGCTCCAGTTATTAACTCGGTGGCATTAGGTGAGTTGGTTATTCAGTTTCGTCGTGTTGAGAAAATTATTAGCCGTTTTGCTCGTCGTTATCATACAGATATTTTAAGACGAATTGCTCATTTACCATTATTACAGCGTGAAGATTTTGCCGATAATGATAAAATAGCTAATTGGTCAAATCAATTACAAACAAGTTTGCAACAATTAAACAGTAAGGCACAAAAATTTAGCGTAGAAGTTTTGCATAAAGAAGAAGAAGGCGTCTATATTCCTAGGGTTATTATCAATAAACATGGAATGGATGATTATGTTGTATTGCATTTAGAGTTCTTTATTTCAAAAGATTATAAAGAGATGGTGAGCTTAGGTAATAAATTACATCAATTAGTTGAGACAGGTGCATCTATTCGGCGAGGGGAAAAATCATTAGCTGTTAATAGTTTTGATGAGGCATTAGCCTGGCTTATGGATGAAGCAAAACGCGGCCAAACTATCCAGCGCTATAAAGGTTTAGGAGAAATGAACCCAGATCAATTATGGGAAACCACCATGGATCCTGAAGTGCGTAGAATGTTACAAGTAAAGATAGAAGACGCCATAGCTGCCGATCAAATTTTCACCACCCTGATGGGCGATCAAGTAGAGCCAAGGCGAGAATTCATTGAAACTAATGCGCTTGAAGCTGAAAATATAGATATTTAAAATCAATAAAAGTGCCGCATCCGTGCGGCCAAGCTTTATCCGTTGCTCTAAATCCTTTTATTGTGACATCCTGTCAGACAGTCCTTGTCATCCCTCGGCTACAAGTATAACTTTTTCGCAGACTGTGTCATTATATTGGCGGCTGAATTTAATGTAAGATATATCTCAACAGAGCCTATGATATTTCCTAAGAAAGGCCAAGGTCACTGATATTTAAAGGGTTTTCAAGGATTTTAATTTTAAGGGTAAGTTATAAAAAAAATAGCAAATCGCCCGCTGAGATAACATCAAGCACGTATAGCCTTGATGCAGCAAAGCGAAATCAAGGTTATTTAAAAGATAAACTTAAATCTATGGTTCCTCTTTTTTGGGAGAATGAAGGCCACGTCATAAAAACCTTGATTACGCTCTGCTTCATCAAGGCTAAAATAATTTATGAGGTTAAATTTTAAATATCAGCGCAAAACTAAAGTTTTATTAAACCCTGACGACAAACTAGATAGGTGTTGTTGCCTTACAGACAAATAATAATTATAAGGAGCGGGCAATGTCTAAAAATCAATCATTACAAGATTCATTTCTTGGTGAATTGCAAAAAGAAAAAGTTTCTGTATCAGTATTTCTGGTGAATGGAATTAAATTGCACGGGATTATAGAAGCTTATGATGATAACGCGATTATGCTAAAAAATGCAGTTACACAAATGGTATTTAAACACGCGATATCTACGGTGGTTCCTGTGCGGGTGAGTTAGGGATTGTTGTATTAGATGGTGGGCACGTCGCTGTGTATAATGCCACCACTTTTTCAGACAATAAAATTTAGTATTTAGTTCCTAAAAGGTTAAAATAAGCGATAACATTTAGGAAGCCTTATAATGAGTAAAAAACAAAAGACATATACAGCTGAATTTAAAACTAAAATTGTTTTAGAGTTATTAGCAGGAGATCAAACGCTTGCGCAGATAGCATCAAAATATTCGTTGATATCAAGAAGCATACAAAATTGGAAAAGGATATTTTTAGCTAATGCGAGCCTGGCATTTAATGCAGATGCTGCGGTAGTGGATATAAAAAACACTGTTATTGAGCAAGAGAAAAAAATAGATGAACTCCACCGCCAATTAGGTAAGCGTACAGCAGAGTTGGAGTGGGCATCAAAAAAGTTGCAGAGCTTGGACTTTAAAACAAAGAATATTCTTATAAAGTCTGAGCTTGGTGGAATCTCAATAGTAAAAAAATGTGCATTACTTGATTTTAATAGAAGCAGTTATTATTACCAAGAATCACAGCCGTCACAAAAGAAAATGTCCCTATTAAGAGAAATTGATGCAATTTATACAGAAATACCGTTTTTTGGTTATAGGAAAGTGTATCTGCAATTAATTGAAAATGGTTTTAAAGTTGGGGTTAATCAAGTTGCTAACCTTATGAAGGAACTTGGTTTGAAGGTGATTTATCCAACTAAAAAAATAAAAACAACGCTCGCTAATTTAGCGCATAAAAAATATCCTTATTTACTAAGAGAGATGGATATTAATAAACCTAATCAAGTTTGGAGTACCGACATTACCTATATAAGGGTTAATGGGGGCTTTGTTTATTTGGCTGCAGTAATTGACTGGTATTCTAAAGCTATATTATCCCATAAAATCTCCAATACCATGGATGAGAGTTTAGTTTTAGATGTTTTAAATAATGCGCTAGAACAATACGGGAAACCAGAAATATTCAATACAGATCAAGGCAGCCAATATACATCGCAAAAACATACGCAGTTATTGCTTAATAATGATATAAAAATATCTATGGATGGCAAAGGTAGAGCCACCGACAATATTGCCATAGAACGCTTTTGGCGCAGTGCTAAATATGAAAATATTTACATACAAGAATATAAAACTATCCGTGAATTAAAAAATGGTGTTAATGAATATATCTCGTTTTATAATCACAAAAGATTTCATCAATCACTAAAATATCAAAAGCCTATGGATGTTTATAATTACAGAGAGAAGCAGATAGTTAAACTTGCAGCATAAACGGTTAATTGGGTAGGAAATAGATTGTTAAATTAATTGTCTAGACAAATGGTGGCACTATATTTTTTTACATTAGTAACTTACAAACGCCAGCCAATTTTATGTGAAGAACCCGCATTAATCCGTTTAAAATCAGCATTCCGATATGTTAAAAATAAACATCCTTATCGTATGCATGCTTTGGTTATTTTGCCAGATCATCTCCATTGCATTTGGCAGCTACCAGAAAATGATAATAATTTCTCGATTCGTTGGAATATGTTTAAACGCTATTTTTCAATTGGAATGCCAAGTTTCATAAGCTCTCGGCGAGAAAAAATGATTTGGCAAAGGCGATTCTGGGAACATTTGATTCGTGATGAAGACAATTTAAATCGATGCCTAGATTATATACATTACAATCCAGTAAAGCATGGATATGTTAATCGTCCATGCGATTGGGATAACAGCACATTTAAGAAGCATGTTAAGCTTGGGCATTATGATATGAGTTGGGGATGTCATGGTGATGTGGATAAGATAAAAAACATTTTATTGAATGAATAAAATAATGATTGGTGGGCACGTCGCTGTGCT
>CAMDMN010000111.1 GCA_945901965.1 Legionella genomosp. 1
ACAAGTCTGCTGATCCTTTATGGGCCTGCATTGTCTGGTTGAATCCGAGCCATGACCGTTAGGGAGTGGAAATTTTAAGAATTCCACTCCCTAACGGTCGTGGCTCGGAGTTCCGCTCACTTGCCAAGATAAAATTAACTTGAGGGTAATGATATGCTCCTAAGCTTCCCCGCAATTAAATTTAATAATAAATATATATAGTCGACAAGACCCAAATGATGACGTATTATAATTTTATGAACTTAAGGATTTGTTTATCTTTGGAATTTTGCTCATATACTTGGAGTTAGATGATGCCAGCCGAACCTTATTCGGCCTCTCTTGTGAGCCGACTTACAGTACCTAAAAATCAACTTTCTTTGAAGGGCTATTACCGCTCGAAGCTTTTTATTAACTCATCAACTACCAACCCATTAGTTGCAGCTGCAGGGCCTGTATTTTCTTTGCTCGAGCGCCTATGTGTAAGCCCTACTCTACCCCCTATTAATAATATCCGCGATAATATTGAACACGAGTTATTTTCTTTTAACTCAAGACTTACGGGCCAAAAATATGCCGATGAGTTTATCTCTATTGCATGCTATCTATTAAGTGCAACAATTGATGAATTATTAGGAAAAAACTATATCCGCCTGTATGGTGAAGTAGCTGAATTTAAAGCTTTTACCCCATTATCACATGATGATATAGGTCCAGAAAGACGTTTTTTTAACATTATTGCCTTTATTAAAGAAAGAACGAACCAATATTTAGACTTAATCGAATTAGCTTATTATTGCTTAATCGCAGGATTTGAAGGCGAACAACACTTACGTCCAGATGGTAGGCAGGTATTAGATAATCTTATTGAAGAACTATACCAATTAATCCAACAAAATAGAGCAAATAAACCACATAAGTTATTTAAATCTAGACCGAACATTACCCCCAAACCCAAAAATCATAAACCTATTATTATGGCTATGTTAATTGCTTTAACTACTCTAGTTGTTATCTACTATGCATCTAATAATTTACTTGAGCAGAAAGCTAAATCAATTATATATAAATCTAAAATGTTTTCTAATATGGATCATTAATGGATACATCATTAAAAGCGTTATGTGACGCTGTAAAAAAAGTAATTTTGCAATTAAAGCCTCAATCTAGTCCCTTATCTTTTATACTCCTAATAGGAAAAGATCATCAGGGAAAAACAACTTTATTACGCCAAAGCCTTAATGAACACATTACAGTTGATTCTGAAAGAACTGCTGATATTTACTACAATCAACATGGTCTTATTCTAGAACTAGGTGAATCATGGCTCAATCAAAGCAAAAATCTTTTGCAATATACTCTTAAACAATTAAATCGGTGCCACCGCTTATTAAAAATTTCAGGTATTATCTTATGTGTAGATATTAATGAGCTGCTAAATTCAGAACCACTTAAATATGTTGAAGACTCTAAATTACATACTCAGATCCTTACACGCTTTGGGCAAAGCTTAGGCTATCGCGTATCTGCTGCAATTATATTTACTAAATTAGATGCAATAGCTGGGTTTTGTGAGTTTTATCAAAATGATCATGCCAGTGAATTAAAAAAGCCTCTTGGCTTCTCATTAGACTGGGCAACTCGTCAAGGTAATAAAGTTACTAATAATTATAAAGTGCAATTTGAACAATTAATAGAAGTTTTAGGCCAACAAGTTATCCATAAAATGCACCCCGCTCGATCTGGTGCTAAAAGGACACTAATTCGTGAATTGCCATTACAATTAGCAAGTGTAGGCCGTGTAATTCAAATTTTTATACAAACAATTTCACCACAGTTATTCCGCCTAGAAGCAATATATTTCACCAGTGGTGAGCAAGGCGGAATATCTATTGATCGCTTAAATAAGAAAATTCAATCTGAATATGCCTTAACAGTACAAGATAAATTCCCCCAATCGATTAACCACCGCGCCTATTTTATTGAAGGGGCTTTAAAAGCATTTCAAATTCAAACAAAAAGATCAGAAGCTTCAATCGTAGTGCCACATAAATGGGCTACAGGACTATTAGCAGGAGTTGTAGGAATATCGCTTGTATGGATTGGCTCCACACATATTAAATCATCAAGATTACTTGATAAAGCCAGTAAAGAGCTTATAGCCTATGATACTATTCAAGATCAACATAATAGTGATGTATCTTCAGCATTATATCATTTAACTAAAGCTTCATCTGTATTAGACGAGCTTAAAACAAATTCGTTGTACCTTCCAACTATTAAAAAATTAAAATATGAACTTAGCTCTCAAACTAAAAGCAATCTGCAAGGCAATTTTCTTCCATCTATTTTGTCTGAAATTGAACAAGTTATTATTGATAGTCACCAATCTCAAATTGCTCGCTATAAAGCCTTAAAAACCTACCTAATGTTAAGCGATCCCGCGAGATTATCAGAAATAGATGTTATAAATTGGTTTAGCGATCATTGGCAAAATGCTCCTAAAGACGCAACTCTAAAAAAAATCACCTTATTAAAGCAAGTATTACAGCGACCTTTCCAAGCTATAGCGATTAATCAACAAATTGTATCTGATGTTAGAAATTACTTAAATGCATTACCTGCGAGTTATTTATATTACACCTTAGCAAAATCTTATTTTCCTAATGAATCGATAACGATTGAAGCGAGTGGTTTTGAATTAGCCAATAAAGAATTACCAATATATTTTACTAAAAAAGGTTTCAAACAAATTATTAGCAAACTTCCTAATATAATTGTTGATCTTAATAACGATAATTGGGTACTTGCACGACAAGATCTTAATGATTTAACTCTATTGCTGCAGCAAGCATATTGTTATGAATATGCAATGTGGTGGCAAAATTTTCTGCAGAAATCCACTCCGGTACATGTAGAAAATTACCGTCAAGCTCAACTTCTAACTCAAACGTTGCATAAAACCAATTCAATATACAATTTAGTTGAAATTATTCAGCAGCAAACTAGTGCAGAATCAGGAGATAATTCTGCCTTATTTAACCAAGAAATTGCTAGTAAATTTACTAATATTAGCTTAATTAGCCAGACAGCAGTGAATGATTTAGGTAGCAAATTAGGCGAGCTTGAGAAATTTCTTAATACTTTGGCCATGCTAAATGATAAAGGAAAAACAGCATTTACACTGACAAAATCAAGATTTGATAACGATACGCTTATAAACCCACTATCAGAACTTTACGCACATACACAAAAGCTTCCAGAGCCGATTTCCCTCTGGGCAAAAAAAGTAGCCGACGATATTTGGTATACTTTAATTAATGACAGCAGAAACTATATTAACGAACAATGGCAACAAACCGTTGTTCGTGAATATAAATATAATATAGCAAAACGCTACCCATTTGATGCCACAGAAACAGAAGAAGTAGCAATTGCAGATTTTAATCGGTTTTTTGCAAGGCACGGCATCCTAAATAACTTTATAAATGACTATTTAAAACCATTCATTGACACGTCCACACCCCAGTGGCAACTTAAAGAAGTAAATAATTATGTTCTCCCCATTGCGCCAGAAATGATAAACGAGCTAATACGAGCTAATGTTATTACCAATATGTTTTTTCCGGAGCAATCTACTGAAAATAGTCGAATCGAATTTAGCTTACAAAAAGTTAATTTAGATCCTGTAGTTGCCAATTTACAATTAGTTATTGGCGATACTAAATTAAGCGATACCCAAGAATCTGAAAATATAACCAAGTTCCATTGGCCACAAATAAACGCTCAACTTACACTTCACTCTATTGAAGGTAAAAATTATGAATTAGCAGAGTTAGGTCCTTGGGCATTCTTTAAAATATTACAAAAAGTTAATGTCCTTGTTGATGAACAAGATAGTTCTAGTTTACAAATCCTTTTTGAGCTAAATGGCAATTCCGGTCGATATATATTAAAAACTGAAAATCAAATAAACCCATTTATCCCAGGTATTTTACATGATTTTGTTTTACATGATTCTATAGCTTAGAACCTCACTAAATATCTAGTGTAGGTGGATAATTTTTTTCGAGATCATCTATTACTGTTTTTGCTCCTTTTGCAAATATTGATAATTTTTCAGATGAATCAGTTCTAAAATCAGCGAAAAAAATATTTCTAAAACCATGTTTTGGGTATCTTTCTACAGCTAAATATGGAATAACCGCTAATATTGCAATCACCCCAATAATTCCTTTCAAAATAGTTCTTATTCCCTTCCAAAATGAACTTAGATCACTATCATTCCAAATTTTTCCAACCATGCTACGATGATGTTTAAATTCAGACTCAGCATTATGTATTGCAGATTCACATGATTGCTTAAATACTTTGAACTCTTTATCGGTTGGATTTGCAAAAAATTTTTCAGATGCACCATCTAATAAAAAATTTAATGTTTTAGCAGCCACACCTACTTTATAATATTTTTTATTTCCTTCATTTTTTTTTCTTATAAGTAAGTTGGTTTTAATTTTCAGCTCATCTAAATATTTAGTAAACAGCAATTTTTGCTGTTTAATTTTTTCTGCAAGTAATTTACGTTCACAAAGAGCATCGGCTTGACTTGTTTCTTCTGCACTAGCTTGTTCTTGTGCAACTGATTGTTCTGGAACAGCAAGTTGTTCTGTAACAGCAGGTTGTTCTGTAACAGCAGGTTGTTCTGGAACAGCAGGTTGTTCTGGAACAGAAAGTTGTTGTGGAACAGCAGGTTGTTCTGGTTCTAATACCTTACGTACTCCACTATGTGGACTATTATCACCATATTTTGCTAATAGCATAAGACGTTTTTCATTCCAAAAGTCTCGCTTACAAACAAGTGGTGTTAGACTATCAACGTCTATAGGTGCAATACTATCAATAAAGGCCTTACAACTATCACTTACCTCACCATAGATTTCTAATTTAAATTTTCTATACGGCAATAAATATTCTAAGGCTTTAGAAAAATACTCTTGCAATTGTGAGTCATCACTAAAGCCCATGGCTCCAAAATTTTCGTCGAATACTACATACTTATATTTGGATAATGGTGATTTTAATTTTATTAGAGCAATGCGATGACGAACGTCATCAGCACTACCTTCCATCTCAGCCCCATCTAATTTAAGCAAACATAAATCGCCATGCTTTTTTGAATCAACCTCTTTCATTACGATGTCTTTGATATCATCCCATCTAATACCTCTTTTATCTTCTGATACATCAACAGAACCTAATGGTATTATCGTTGTTCTCGGCTTTAATTTTGTTAATTGATTGAACTGATAATTAATTAAATCAGACTCTGGACAAATATTATTAATTGTAGGATGTACATTATTTATTCGGCTAAGAAACATCATTGCCTCGCCATGGCAATTTCCATGCGTGCCGGCAATGTCCTCTGCTGGATGGTCAAGAACATACACATGAGCGTTATAAGGAAAATAAAAAAATTTATTAGACGTTTTCTTAAAACTTTCTACAAGTTTAATTACTATTCCAGAAGTATCAAAAAATCTAATATTTCCAACATAAAGCTGTTTCTGTTTGCTAAGATCATCATCCACTTTACTAATTATTCCCAAAGCATTATTAATCTCAGATTCTTTCCGTAACTTCAAAATTGCATTTGTTACGCACAAAGCCACAAATCTTCCATTATCAGTCAAGCTAGCTGATTTAAGATAACGATCAATTGCTAACAATATTTGTCTATATAACGATAAGTTTTCCCAATAAAACCCTGTAGCCTTATGCAATAATGCATCCCAATTTCCACCATCAACTACTATAGCTTGAAAATCATTTATACTAGACTTCATTAAGTCTCTAAGGTCTGAAAACATAGACTTTATTTTTTCTTCTTCTTCGGGGGAAAAACTTAACTTTTGGGATTCAAGATGGTGTTTTAACTTATCTAATTCTTCAGTAAGTGATATTCTTTGCGATTCTGGTATACCATCAACTAGCAACTTTGAATCTATATTATGCATCTCTCGTTTTAGATCTATTTTATTCTTTATGATAGATAAAACTTTTTTTATATCCATCATCCCTTGAGGAATTTTTGTTTGGATTTTCACATGATCTGCTAGTTGAGATTTTAAAATAAATCTCCTTTTTTCTGCTTGTTGACACCCTCTAACCTGACTCAGCTCCTCTTTAAAATCTTTTATCTTCGCTTCTAATTCCTTTTTGCGTTGCTCTTTTATTGCTCTTAGAGCATCGGGCATTTTGAAAATAACTTTAGATTTATGGTCAGAAACACAAGCGTGTATTATATCAATATGATCGGGAGTTGCAGCAAGATTCACATTGTGAGCTATAGGAAATATCTGCATAAGTTTAGAAGAGGCTTTTTTAGTCAGCAAAGACCTTCTAAATTCATTGTTAATATACATAACTGTTGAATCACATAACACATAGGCATTTTTATAGTTAACTAGTTCTTTCGTCAAGGCATCAGGTTCAGACAACCTAATTAAGCCACATCCTGGATTATCATCAGCTTTTAATTCTTTAACTAATTTTCTAAGTTCTTTACGATCTTCATCGATTTGTTCTATTTTTGCGATAGCCGCTTTTATATCCCTTCTTAAAGATAGCTGATGAGGATCCTTATATTCTATTAAACTACTAATTAATAAACGTATTTCCTTTAATTTTACTTCTTTTTCCCTTTTTTGCATGTCATTAACTAATAAAACAGCAGCCTCTTCTTTCTTTTTTTGTCCAATTACCAACGTCGCGGCTTCAATAAGGCGTAATTCATTATGATATTTTTCAATAAGATCTTTTTTGATTTTTTGATCTTCTTCAACGCGTGGGGAATAATAATCAATAAAATCTTCTGAGCTATCTGGGTATAGGCGAGCTCTAGCTGCTAAATTTTCATAATCAGCATCTAATTGTTTACCAATGAAGCTTAAAATACCAAGATTAATTTCGATATTTACATCAAGAAGAGCTTTCTTTATTTGGTCTAAAATAAATTTCATCATTTTCTCACACCACTAATGGGTTAATTCTTAATCTATGTGGCCACATTATACCACATGTATTATTTTATGTCGCACGCTTGTGGTATAGATAAAATTTATGCAGAACAATT
>CAMDMN010000112.1 GCA_945901965.1 Legionella genomosp. 1
TGCCATTGCCTCTAAATGCTTGCTCTTCACCAGCTTTATATTCGCTAATCCAACGACTTATAAGTTTTGGCGTTATTCCTAGGCTTCTTGACGCTTCCGCTTGTGTGTAATTTTGTTCTGTAACTAAACTAATTGCGTCTAGTTTAAATACTTTAGAATACTTCTTTATTGTCATTTCATTCTCCAGTTAAGATTATTATCTCTTATCTGGGGTGGTCAGATCCATTAAACCACATCACACGCTTCATCAAGGCTACATTCTACGTTAAATTAACCCCCATATTATTGCGTATTTTTCCTAGTCAATGTGTAAACTTGCTCTGTAGCTTGAACTAAGCCTTTAGCTTGAAGATGAGGCGGGACTTCGGGTAATTTATTACTATATAACTGATTAATATCAAAATTTGCACCATATAACGCTGTAACTTCATTTTTATCTAGCGAAAATGGTGGTCCTTGCATCTCGTTTTGATTATATTTTGTTGTAATTAAAAACATTGAGGTAGTTGGAGTCATTAATTTGATTAAATGCTCTGAGTAAGATTTACGAATATCTTCTGGAAGGGCAATCAATGCCGCGCGATCATAAACCGCATCAATTTTACCAAGAACTGATGTGCTAAGCTTAAAAAAATCACCGGAAAAAATAGTAATTTCATCACTGCTATATACAATAAAATCATTTAGATTTGTTATATTAACAGGGATATTAAATTCTTTAAAAAAAGCGGTGCAAGCGATTTGACTAAGCTCAATACCAACAACCTTATAGCCTTGATTTACAAGCCATAGCATATCAATACTTTGGCCACACAATGGGACAAAAACACGGCTCCTAGGTTTAAGTTCTAATGATGAGAAATAGTGTTGCATGAGCTTATTAGGCTGTGATTGATTAAATCCAATTTCCTTTTTTTCCCATTTTTGGTGCCAAAAAGCTTTATCCATTTTTATTATTCCTAAATGAAATTTTACTAGATTGATTTCAATTCATAACATGAACTAGCAAGTGTAGCCTGGTTAGCGCTTGCGATAACCGGGTTATATAGCCAATAAAGCTCATCCTTTTTTGGTGTATTCTAACTGGAAGTGGTTGTTTTGGTTAGATAAATCCTGGTTATCGCAAGCGCTAACCAGGCTACCACGATAGGAGCCGGTACTAATTAGCTATTATTATATAACTGAACTAGACTGATAATTATATATACTATTTTTTTAAATTGATATTAGCAGAAAAAATCTAGTCTGGTACTACAAGCAAGATTATTGTTATTTAAGTCTGTTTAAAAAGGAATAAGGATAAATAGGAATTATGAAAATAATAACTAAAGAATCAACTTACGCCAAAATATTTGAGCAAACATCTGGTGGATTTTTTATTTGCGATGAGAAAGGTAATTTTATTTTAACAAACCAAATCTTTTGCAAGATGCTTGGATATCATCAGGATGAATTACAAAAAATGAATATTAAGGATATCTATGCCATAGAAAATTTAGATCCTTATATGCAACAAACAACAAAATTTGGTGAAGGAACAATTATTGTCTCGCATCGTGCAATAAAACAAAAAAATAAAAATATCTTCTATGCGCAAGTAACTCTAATAAATATAGGTGGTAATTTAACCCAAGGCTTTATATCTGATTCATCAGTAGATAAATCTTTATTACATAAATTATTAGATAGTGAAGAGCGATTTAAACAAATAACTGACCATATTCGTGACGTTTTCTATTTGCTAGATTTGCATACTAAAAAATTTATTTATATTAGCCCTGGTTATAAAAACCTTTTTGAAAGAAGCATTGATAGTCTTTATATGGATACAAATTCTTGGATGGATATAATTCACCCTGATGACTTAAAGCATATAGAAATAGAATATCTTAAACAATTTAAAACGGGCAAGTTTGAAGAAACTTTCCGTGTTATCAAGAAAAATGGAGATATAGGTTGGCTCCATTCGCGCGCTTATCCAGTTTATGATAGTCAGAATCAACTATATCGCAGCACAGGATTTGTTGAGGATGTTACCGCTCATATGGTTGGAATAAATGATAAATTGATTTATGCTGAGAAAATAGATAAGGCTTTTAGTGAGATGCTAGCAGCTTTTTCTATGGCAATGGAGCAAAGAGATCCATATACCGTTGGTCATCAAAAAAACGTAGCTTTGTTGTCAGTTGCTATTGCTCATGAGTTAGGTTTTTCGGATGATAAACTTAAGTGTTTAGAAACGGCAGCATTGACTCATGACATTGGTAAAATAGGTATTCCCAGCGAAATTCTTAATAAACCTGGCGCATTAACTCATCTAGAGTTTGAATTGATAAAGACCCATGCACAAGCAGGCTACGATATATTAAAACAAGTTAATTTTCCTGGGCCTGTTGCGGATATTGTTTGGGAACATCACGAAAGATTAAACGGCAGTGGTTATCCCAGGGGTCTTAAAGGCGAACAGATAAGATTAGAAACTAGAATTTTATCAGTAGCTGATGTGGTTGATGCTATGACATCAATCAGGCCGTACCGGGCGGCATTAGGTCTAGATTTTGCATTAGCTGAAATAACCAAAGGTCGTGATATTCTTTTTGATGGACAGGTAATTGATGCTTGTATAAAAATTATTAATGATAAAAATCTAGCTCTATATCGTAAAGAGTGAATTGAATAATCTTAAATACACATTCATTTTTAAAATAAAAAGTCCCATAACTTGTTATGAAATTAAGTACCAATTACAATGAGCCTATTTTTTGTTCTAATATAAATATTCCTATGCCTAAAGTTTATTTTTGGCGTGACCTCGTAGGTCACGATGCTAAGTTTTTACCGTACAAAGCAAAGATACAGCAGTTACTAGCCGGTAGTTATGCAGGACTATCTTTAGAAAAACTCAAAATACCATCTAGAACGCCTATATACAGCGTTCGGATTAATAAAGAAAATCGTCTTTTATTCACGACTTATGAAGGAAAGCTATGCTTATTGGATATTGTATTTAACCATGACTATCATAAAAGTTCCTTCTTAAGAACAAGAGGGATCCTTAATGCTTTTCTGGATAAACATCATGAGGCCCTAGATAGAGCTGCAACCCCGCCTTGGGCGCTAACAGAAAGGGAAGAAGACGATTTTGTTACTGTTAAATGTGTATCTGGTTTAAGTATTTCATCTGACGCTTTAGAATTATCAGCTTTAGATTATTATCAACGACGACTGATTGAGTTTAGTGCCATACAAAATGAAGTATTATCTGTGCGATTACCCTTGGTAGTATCAGGCCCTGCTGGATCTGGAAAAAGTTGTACGGCGGTATCAATTTTATCAAATCATGTACAAAGATATATAGATGAGGATGAAGCCTTTCCCATCGTTTATATGAGTCGATCTCGGCATTTGGTTGCAGATATAAGAAGGATTTGGCAAGAGAAAAATCCTATGGGTTTAAGGGAAGATGCAGTCTTTTTTAAGACATACGACGAGTTGCTCGATGAACAAATACCGGAAGGATTTAGGCGTGCTGATCCTGAAATCTTTAGCACATGGTATAAAGACTATTTGGCACACAGCAAGAAGTTAAGTAAAACTGCAAAGGCCTTAGGTTGTGTGCCGATTGAAAGTACCAAAGAACTTTGGCGTGAATTTAGAATTATTTCTGGTGGTTATAGCAAGGATGAATATTTAGCTTTAGGTGAAGGACAAAGCGGTGTTAGTGATAAAGGTCAACGAGAGCTGATTTATAAAAGCTATTATGCATACCTTGATTATTTATCGTCCCAACATCTTATCGAATCAGAGCTACACTCTCTTAAGGCCAGGCCTTATAAGTTAGTTGTCGTTGATGAAGCCCAAGACTTGTCCTATGGGCAACTGTTAGGATTGAGCCGTTTGGCGGGCCATAACTCTGTATTTTTACTTGGCGAGCACCAAATCTTATTTGATGGACTATCGCGACAGGCTTACTTACAGCGCCTCTTTCATCAGCAGGGTATATCTTTAAATTTAAGACAACTGCAAGCAACTTATCGTAGCTCACCCGCGGTATTGGCTGTTGCCAATGCCCTGATTCAAGCTAAATATCGAGCAACAGGAGGAGCTGTAGATAAAGGTGAGGTTTCTGAATTAGAGGCCTCAGAGAAAGCGTTAGCCAGAGAAAACCAAGCTTTATGGTTTGATCCTAGAAACAAAAAAGAATTAGCAAGAATCAAAGAACATGCGCGTTGTGGGCAGATTGCTGTTGTTGCTTGGTCTTCTGAGTCAATGCGTGAGGCTCAGGAGGTGTTGGGAACACCGCTAGTCTTCACCCCAGCAGAAATTAAAGGCCTTGAGTATCCCACAGTTGTCGTGTGGCAGCCATTATCAGGTAGCGAATGTGACGATGCCTGTGAAAAATTACGTGGATTACCTATTGCGGCATCATCTTCAGCAGGACATCTGCCCAAAAAAGGACATGGGAATACAGCTTCATTACCTTATTTTAATGAGCTAATTACTGCAGTCACCCGCGCACAACATACGCTTATTGTAGTGCAAAGTTTAAATAATCATGCTAGAAGACCATTAATCGAAGTGTTATCTACGGCTATACCATCTTTATATCATGCGCTAAATTCCAAAAGTCCTGGATCACGAACAATAACCCCGAGCTCATCAAGCCCAAGTGATGAAGGGATAATTGGTTTTGCTGCGACTTCTACAGGAGAATTATCTTCTAAAGACTATTGGGAATCTGAAGCCGCAAAACTTGTTACGCAAGGGCTTGAACGGCAAGCTGAAGCTATTTTCCTGGAAAATCTTGGCAAAACCAAAGTTGAATACGAAGCTTTTGCAGAAATATTTAGGCCTGAGCTAAGTGTTAAGCCTGTGGCTTATGCCAGTACTGCCTCAGCATTAAGCGTAGTTGAATCAGCTCTTAAGTCTGAAAAATCAAGACATCAAGAGACTAAAGGTTTAGTTCCCACTAAATCAAGTGCCGAATCTGCATTCTCAGCTACAGGTGGTGCAGCCAAAACTCCTGCAAAATCTAAAAGCCTCATGTCTATCGAGGCAATGAAGGATATAGAAGAGAAAGAAAAAAAATTAAAAGATATTGAGAAAACCTTAACTTCTGCAAAAAAATCAATTCTCTTGAAAATTCATATTCAGGAAAATGTAGACTGTCTATCTGATCAATATGTTGCAAAATGGATGAAAAGTTCATTGGGAATTTATGATCCAGAAAGGGCAGAAAAAACACTTTTCCACTGGTTTTTTTCTACACCTTCAGGAGTGCTTTTATTTTGTAAAATTTGTTCTGGTAAATATGCAAAGATCCTTGAAAACATCAACCCAGAAGCTTGGGGGCAGGGAACAGGAGAAGGTATTCTTGGTGATGGTTCTGCACTGGATTTTCTATGTTCAACTGTCGATGGCCTACCAGTTCTTAAATATTTAGTTATTAATTACCAATGGATTGTAGAAAAAATACCTGCAAAAGCATGGGCAAATTGCACTAGAGATAGAGTGTCTCCATTGTGTTCATTAATGGCAACCGATTTGGGTATAGAATCACTTTTGGTACTAATGTGGAATTATCCTAAAACCATGGCAGAAATACCAGCTAAGGCTTGGACTGCGGCTCCTGATAGGGGGCGATATATAAATGTTTCACCTTTGCATTGGTTATTTACATCTTCTAATGCTGATAGTAATTTAATATTTGATCTCATAATGTCAAAGCATCCTCATATTCCAAGTAGTTTCTGGATACTAGAGCGCTTGCCAGAAGTATATCAACTGTCCGCTTTTTCACCTTTATTCATTTTGGCAGGTAAGCCTCAAGGACGTGAAAAACTAAATGTACTGCTGAGAAAATTTCCAAATATTATAAGAAGTATTCCCACAAGTGCATGGTCAGAAGCGGGACCAATTACGTCTAGGCTACCCAATACTAGTCCTATATATTGGCTAACTGCAAGCTCTGACTCCGTTGAAATATTGAGGTATTTCATTGAACATTTTTCTGATGTAATAGATAAAATCCCAAGTAGCACATGGGCATTAGCAACTCCTGAATCAGCAGAGCTTGATCCAAATGCATCTCCTTTGTTTTGGTTAACTATTGATGAGGAAAATCGCAAAACTTTTAAACTTATGATTAAACATTGTCCTAGGGTAATCGCCGGAATTCCAAGTGAAGCGTGGGCTTTGCCTGCTTTAGATACAACAGATCATCCCAATGTTTCCCCATTAATCATGTTGGCTCAATGCCTCTCTGGCCGTAGCATTATCAAAGAGTTGCTTGAAACACAGCCAGATGTTATCTGTAATATACCACCTGCTGCCTGGGAGTGGTTACCACCTCATGCCGGTATTGCAAATGCTATTTACTTCCTAATTTCCAGTCGTGATGGAATAGAGATTATTCAGTTGTTAAAAACCAAACTTAGCGATGACCATCCTTTAAAGAAAATGATAATTAGTAATGAGACAATAATTCCAGGAAAACCCTCTATTTTTGCAGGATCCGGTCATTCAATTAATTTTTTCCCTCAAGTAGATGCCTCAGCATCTAGTGCTAGGTTCATGCCACTACTTACACCAGTACCAGAGGATGGTCCTAGATAAGAAACCCAACAGCGAAGGATTTGAACCCTGAGGTTCAGGTGGAAAGCGTTAGTTACAGTTCAGGCTTTCCACCTTGTGAGTGGCCTAGCACAACACCGTAACAGAATACTCTCCGTAATAAAGCTTATCGGTTCAAAAATCACTGCTGTTGAGTTATGAGAATTATATAGCACCTTTAAAATGGTAACAATTATCTTCTGTAAAAATTTGATCATAGGGTAGGAAAAAAGCAGTTATATCATTGCCAACAAGTCTGCTTTACTTTGATGGGGCTACATTGTCTGGAGGAATCCGAGCCACGACCGTTAGGGAGTGGAAATTTTAAGAACTCCACTCCCTAACGGTCGTGGCTCGGAGTTACGATCACTTGCCAAGATAAAATTAACTTGTGGGTAATGATATGGCCAAGACCCAACCTACTATGTTATTAAGATAGCG
>CAMDMN010000113.1 GCA_945901965.1 Legionella genomosp. 1
TCTTTTAAAGCTAATGGTCATGAGCTTATAGCGGCCTACAAAACAATTATAACTGAAAAAAAATCATTAATGGCTTTAATTGAACATGCTAATTTATTAGAAAAAGAAAGTATCATAATAGTTATTAAGGATAAAAAAAATCAGCTACAACTTTTGGTTGATAATGATAAAATTTCAGAAACATTTAAAGCTCATGGCATAGAAATATTAAAACAAGAATTGTTCACCGAAAAATTTATAGAAGTATTAGAGAGAGAAATTAATAATATAAATAACAAGGTACAAACAGAAATACTTCGTGATTATTTAGATATAAAACCAGCTCTGCAAAATACAATAGCAATTGAAGGCATTCCAGAAGATTTAAAAGTTGATGCAGGAAAGCTAATCAGTAGAGCTGATATATTTTTTAAAATATCTCCTTTATATTTAAACAATAGACTTGAACTTATTATTGATCTAAAAGAAGGAATTCAGGCTCTTAATTTAAAGATAGATGCATGGCGCCTTGAACAAAGATATATAAAAGCTTCTGATATAATGTTGATGAATATTAAAAATCCACGCATCCCAGAAAGTTTAAAAAATGAAGCTATTGAGCTTAAGCAAAATACTAATATTACGATTGAATTAGTTATAGCACTGGAAGCTAATAATTTATTTGTCGAAACTGAAATAAAAAAAATCCAGAAGGAGTGTTCGGCAAATATTAATATACTTGAGCGCACATTAGCTGATAACCAAATTGATGAAAAATGTAAAGTGGAAGGGCGAAAGCTTCTTGCTGAGTTTAAAGATAAGGAAAAGAAAGCGGAGCATTGGGAGCCATTAAGGCAATTTGCTCACAGACTTATTTTAGAAAATAATATAATTCCAAAACGAATAGCCTTCCTGCCGCTACGTAATAATCTAGAAAAAATGGAAAAGTATGGTCATTCATTACCATTATATTCAAGCAAACGTGGAGAGATATTAACTCTTACTCGTGATTTACAATTAAAAATTAGTGGGTTCATCGAAAGTTCAAAAACCAATGATCCAACCGAAGGAAAATTTAAATTATTTAAAGATGAGTTTACTCAATTATTGCATAGTAAAGACGATGAAATGGGCAAACATCGAATAATTTTAAAACCTATTATTGCTAATATTCTTATAGCACTTTCAGGCGTTGGTCTAATCGCCATGGTTTTAAATGCAGGTTATCAAATAGGTTCTGCTTTAATCAATAACAAAAAAATATCGCTTAATAATAGTTTTTTCTTTGCGAAAACAAATTCAGAACAAAATATTGACGAAGTTGAAGCGCAATTAAATAAATTATAGATAGGAAAATTAGATGACAAGAAGTAAAAATATAAATTTATTTATTTCACGCCAATCTTTTCTTGGGGTAAAAAAAATAATAATGAAGAAGAAGTTTCTCTGATGATAGCTTAACCTAAAATTTTTCAATTTATAGCAAGTATTCCTTACAATACCAATAATAGCAGTACGTCATCCAGAGCTGATATCAGCACGTCATCCAGAGCGCTTGTTTTTGCGCGTAGGATCTCCAGAATGTTGCACAGTTTTGAATAAATGGAGATCCCTCGTTGCACTCGGGATGACGTACCTTAAGAGTTACTTTTAATTTATAATGATGATTCTTTCTTTCAATGGGACTTACACGATCATTGCAGAGCAATTTTTATAGTTTAAAAATAGCATGCGTAGGGTGGTGCAATCTGCTGCGTGCCCACCATAATGACAAGATGAGCTCGACTGGTGGGCACGTCGTTGCACTCCTTTGCGCCACCCTACATTCTGGTCATCTAAAAAATGTATATTAATAATCATGTGTTGCATATGGGTGCGCACTTAGTTTATATTAAGCACATTTTGTGATGTTGCTGTTTATCAAAGGTGAGCGGAATATGCCGTCGGAATTAGAACTGAAATTTACAAAGCGAGTTAATCTTTTTTTTAGATTTAGAAGAGTTTATCTGGAGTTATCTTCGGCTAAAGAGTTAATTAAATATCTTTATGATCAATTTGAGTCTCAAGGAAGATTTAAAGATCCAGACGCTCCATTTTTTTTAACACCTAAATTTATGATAAATGCTCTATCTAATTATTTAAAAATTAATCCTGCTCATGGAGTAGGATTGTTTCGCGATATTAGAGACAGGCGATCTTCTGCTCGTTACAGTCGTATAGATTCAGATGATAGAAAAGAAAGACATCCTGCGCAGGGAATTATTCACCTGCTAGGCCGTAAACATAAGCCCGAATACAAATTAACAAAAAGGGATGGACAGTCATTAAGTCCCGCTCGCGTTGCAAAAACAGATTTTTCAGCGTTTAATATGAGTTTTTCTCCATTAGAAGCTCTTCCTGTACAAGCTGCACCACGCGCTCGAGCCTCTTCAGCTGATGGTTCATTGTTTGAACAAGATATAATTAGTAATAACATGTCTCTATGGCGTAAAAGAACTCCGCAAAAAGAAGATGGATCTTCTCCTTATCGCGTAAGATGTTCAAAGCCTGCCTTAAGCTATGGTGCTTTAAGTTTTGCTTTTGATGCCGAATCTAAAAAAGAAACAAAAGAATTTTTTGAGTTTACGGTGACTCAAGAGGATGTTATTCAGAGAGTAGGAGTTAAACGCCCAATTGATCAGAAAATGGTGATGGGTGGAGTATCTGCAGTTGAGGTAATGAAGGCTATTGGTGTTATTGTTACTGAAAAACAATCTGGGAAAAAATTTCATTGGGCGCACCGTAGAGGCTGGTCTTTGCATGGAGAGCAGGATAGAGATAACTTTGACCCCATGACAGCTGGTAGCAATTACGATACTCTTTTTAAAATAGAAGCACCATTAAAGGATCTCTTGTTTGAAAAGAATATTGATGAGGTTTTTGTGAAAGGGGAAGTGGAATTTGACAAGGAAAATGGCCTCCCTTTTAAAATTAGTTATAATTTATCTTGGGGAACCCTTGGTTTTATTCAAGTTATTATTGATCCTATGAGTCATCGTGTGCCTACTGTAGATGAGCATGAGGTAGCTAAAAAATTTTTTGGAGCGGCTGTTATACCGTAAATGGGTACAAAATATGTATAAATCCACGGTATGATCCGACAATTTTATTGCGATTTTTGTAAAATGGCGTGCAATATCTAAAATACGGTCTGAAAATGGCGTCATTAATGTTTAATAGATTAAGAGTGCGACCATGGTGGAGGGGCGTCATTTATCAACATTAAAAACACTAGCACGTGATTTTGGTGATTGTGAGGCAATTTGTCTTTGCAGAGAACAATATATTAAAATCGTTGATAACGTGATGGTTTACCCTTGGGATGTTGGGGTGAAAAAATATTTCTTTGATGTTTGATTTAGAAAACCTTGATTACGCTTTGCTGCATCAAGGCTACATTTTATACATGATTTTTAAAATGGTGGCTATAGGTGGACTCGAACCACCGACCTCAGCATTATGAGTGCCGCGCTCTAACCGGCTGAGCTACATAGCCATGTGAAGTCGTGATTCTGTCTTTTTCATTGGCTTATGTCAAGTGTTAGGCTTTAATTATGTTAATAAATTTTTATATTTAATAAATATTAGTCAGTAATTTCACAACACTAAGAGATTATTAGCGTATAAATCCGTATTTTATGTCATTGCTGGTCGTAAGCAATGTAGCAATTGTAGCCTGGTTGCTTGCAACCGGGGTGCGGATTAGGAAAAACCTGGTTGCAAGCAACCAGGCTACGTTATTTTTAAAGGACGCTGGATTGCTTCGCTACGCTCGCAAAGACGGTTAAGGAAGTTCCTTAAATTCTAAATTATCAATATATAAAGAGCGCCGCTGCCTCTTAGTATTTGAACTAATAATTCCTTTTTATTCTGTTGCGCTACTTCTTGTAACTCTTTCGAATTAGTTGTTGGTTTTTTGTTAGCTGAGATAATTATATCCCCTGGACGAATTCCTGCTCTCCAGCCAGCGCTATTTTCAGTGGCTCCAACTACTTGAACACCAACTATATGACCGTGCATCGGTGAATCTTGTTCAAAATTGTTAAGTGCTAGCCCATAAAGAAATGGCTTGTTTGCTTGTAATTTTTGTTCATTTTTCTTAGTGTCAGTTATTAAAGCTGTTAACGTTAATACTTTATTATTGCGGTTTACTATTATTTTGGCGTCAGATCCAACACGAAGTAAGCTAATCGTTGTTTTTACTTGTGATGCTTGGGTAATTTTGTTGTCATTGATTTGTATAATTACATCTCCAGATTTTAAGCCAGCAGCTTCGGCAGGAGATCCCTCATTAACTTGTGAAATCAATGCCCCTTGGAAATTTTCACTATAACCCATTGCTTGTGCAAGCTCAGGGGTAAGATGTTGAACATATATTCCCATTAAGCCGCGATGAACAGCACCGTATTTTATGATCTGTTGTGCTACTTCTTTTGCCATATTAATAGGTATGGCAAAACCAATGCCGACGCTGCCACCATAAAGCGAAATAATTGCGGTATTAATACCAATAAGTTCGCCATCTACATTAACTAAGGCGCCGCCAGAATTACCTGGATTAATAGCAGCATCTGTTTGAATAAAGTTTTCAATCCCTTCGATATTAAGATCAGAGCGCTTCATAGCACTAATAATACCAAAGGTTGCAGATTGACTATTGCCAAAACTATTAAGCCCAAAAGGATTGCCAATAGCGACAACAAAATCACCAACTTGAGTTTTATCAGAGTCGCCAATAGGTAAACTTTTTAAATTTTTCGCATCAATTTTAAGAACTGCCACATCAGTTTCACTATCACCACCAATGATTTTAGCTTTTAAGCGTCTACCATCGTTTAAAGTGATAGTAACAAGATTAGCGTTACGAATTACGTGATCATTAGTTATAATAATGCCATTGTTTGGATCAATAATTACGCCTGATCCAATAGATTGAAATTTTTTCGGGGCTTGGGGATTTTTTGATGATTTATTTGGCGCTTCTTCATTTTCTTGAGTTGGAAGAGTGCCAGGAATAACTCCTTGTACCGCAACATTTACAATTGCCGGCATTGTTTTTTTTAATACAGGAGCGAGAGTCGGTAATAATACTTCCTTACCAGCATAGGCGGAATTTATGGTGAAAACTAATAATGCAGTTAAGAAATATTTTAATTTTTTTGTCATATTAGCATCCTGTAATTATTAGACATTATTAAACCAAATCAGTGTAGCTATTCTACCTGTTTGTTTTTCACGGCGATATGAATAGAATTTATTTTTTAATTCATAAGTACATGCATTGGAATGATAAACAGATTTTACTCCGTTTGCATTTAAGATCAATTCTGCCATTTTAGGTAAGTTAGCATAACTAGATTTAAGATTAATATTAAAAGTTTCTTTAGTAAAGGGATAGTTTTCTGTAAAACTATTATATACTTCCTTTCCTATTTCAAAACAAGATTTACAAATGCTAGGCCCAATCCAGGCAAGCATGGATTCATTTTTGCTTATGAGTTTCTTTAGGGTATTTTCTATAATACCGTTCGCTAATCCTCGCCATCCCGCATGAATTGCTGCTATTTCTGTGCCTGCTTTATTGCAAAGTACTATTGGTAAACAGTCAGCGGTCATTATTACCAATGGGAATTCTTTTTTTTGAGTAATTGCGGCATCCGCTTCACGATTATCATCTTCTTCAACTCTAATACATTTAGTCGTGTGTGTTTGGTTGAGCCAAATCGGTTCGCCTGGTAAATTTAAGTTTTTAATTAATGCTTTGCGATTTTCATGGACATGTTTTTCATTATCACCAACATGAAATGCTAGATTATTTTGATCATAAGGAGCTAAGCTTTTGCCTTCTGTTCTTAAAGTAGTTAAAGCTCTAATATTTGATGGAGCTTCCCAATTGGCAATGAGATTATTCAAGGTTTTGATCCAATGTAGTTAAGAGTAGGGCAAAATCATCAGGTAATGGAGCCGTTAAAGTTAAGTTTTCTTTAGTTTATGGATGTATCAATGATAATTTACAAGCATGAAGTGCTTGGCGTTTAAATTGCTGAAGAGCTGTGCGTAATGTTTGATTAATACCAGCTGGTATTCGTGAACGCCCACCATAGAGTTGATCACCTACAACAGGGTGGTTAATATGTGCCATATGTACTCTTATTTGATGTGTGCGGCCAGTCATAAGCGTTACATCAAGCAGGGTGAAGTATTGGTATTGCTTATTTATAGCAAAATGCGTTATGGCTTCCTTGCCATTAGTGCACACAGCCATTTTTAAACGATTTCGTGGATGTCTTCCATAATTGGTATTAATTGTGTCACTAGCAATAATATGTCCATATACCAAGGTTAAGTATTGTCTATTTATTTCACGAGCTTGCATGGCTTTAATTAAACTTGCATGAGCCTTAAAAGTTTTGGCGACAATTAATAATCCTGTAGTGTCTTTATCAAGACGATGAATAATGCCTGCTCGTGGTAATTGTTGCAAAGATGGGGAATGATATAATAAGGCATTCATTAAAGTATGATCATGATTACCAGCACCAGGATGAACGACTAAACCCGTGGGTTTATTTACAATAAGTATATGCTCATCTTCAAATACTATATCTAAAGGTATATCTTCAGGCAGTGAGGTAATATCTTTTGATTTAAGCGTGACATTAAGCTTAACATGCTCACCGCCTGTGACTTTATCTTTAGGCTTATAATGTTTATGATTTAAGGTTACAGCTCCTTCTTTCAGCCACGTGGTAAGTTGTGAGCGAGAAAAATCTTTAAATATTTGCGAAAGAACAAAATCTACACGTAAACCGTGTAGTTCCTTAGGGATAATTGCTTCTTTTAGAAACGTTGCGTCCAAATTAGTCTTATTCAACGAGTCTTCCACGTAAAGAATTTGGTTGGGCCTCAGTAATTTGTACTTTAACAAATTGACCAATTAAATCATGTGGTGCATCAAAATTTACTACACGGTTACATTCAGTGCGGCCTGATAATTGATTAGTGCTTTTTTTAGAAATTC
>CAMDMN010000114.1 GCA_945901965.1 Legionella genomosp. 1
TACCTTAAAGTTCCTTAATCTTTTCTTGATTTTGAATTAACTTATCCTTAGTTAATTTAGCCTGCGCTAATTTTTCTTTTTCTTTATTTATAATTTCTGGAGGAGCTTTAGCACTAAATTTCTCATTATTTAATTTACCCTCGATGAAATCTATATCTTTATCTAATTTCGCAATTTCTTTATTTAGCCTACTAAGTTCCGCTTCTTTATCGATTAAATCAGCCATGGGAATTAGAAGTTCAATTTCACCTACAACAGCAGATGCAGACACTGGTACTTTTGCATCTTTAGATAAACACTGAATTTGCGTTAACTTACCTAAATTCATAAGTGTTGTTGCGTATTTTACTACTAACGCATGCATTTCTTTTGAAACGTTACGTAAATTAAGAGGGATAACTTTTCCTGGGTTTATAGCCATTTCTGAACGGATTGTTCTTACTGATTGGATAATTTGCTTTACCCAATCTAATTCTTTTTCAATTTCCTCATTGATAAAATTATTATCTACCTCTGGATATTGAGAAATCATAATAGAATCGACGTTTTCATCTATAGATTTTATAGTGCGCTGCCATATTTCTTCAGTGATAAATGGCATTAATGGATGTAAAAGCTTAAGAATTTGATCAAGGACATGGATTAATGCATGTCTTGTGCCTCGTTTCATGGCACTTAAAGAATGCTCATCGTAAAGTACTGGTTTTGCAAGTTCTAAATACCAGTCACAGTACTCATGCCAGACAAATTCATATAAAGAATTAGCCAGTAAATCAAAACGGTAATTTGCAAAATGACTGTGCGCTTCCGCTATAGTTTTTTGCAGGAGAGATAAAATCCATAAATCAGCAGCACTATATTGAAATGCGCCATCACCGAAGTCAATTTTTTCTTCATCAGTACTAAAATATACAAAGCGAGCCGCATTCCATAATTTATTACAAAAATTACGATAGCCTTCTACGCGATTTAGATCAAAACGTACTGTACGAGCATTGGAGGATAAAGAGCAATACGTAAAGCGTAAAGCATCTGTACCAAATGCAGGTATGCCTTCTGGATATTGTTTGCGGGTATCTTTGGCTATTTTATCACGGACCGAATTTAACATTAAATTACTGGTTCTTTTTGCAACAAGGCGTTCTAAATTAATCCCGTCGATTATATCGATTGGATCTAGCACATTGCCTTTAGACTTAGACATTTTTTTACCTTCGCTATCACAGATAAGGCCTGTAATAACAATTTCTTTAAAAGGAATTTTGCCAGTAAATTTTAAGCCTAACATTATCATTCTCGCGACCCAAAAGAAGATAATATCAAAGCCTGTAAATAGCACAGAAGTTGGGTAAAATTGTTCGAGATCTTGTGTGCGTTCAGGCCAACCTAAAGTTGAAAATGGCCAAAGTGCTGATGAAAACCAAGTATCTAGAACATCTTCGTCTTGTACAAGAACGGTCTCTTTATCTATCTTATATTTAAAGCGGACATCGTTCTCACTATAGCCTACATAAGCGCGCCCCTGTTTGTCATACCAAGCAGGAATTCGGTGTCCCCACCATAATTGCCGGCTAATGCACCAGTCTTCAATATTTTCCATCCATTGAAAATAGGTTTTAGACCAGTTTTCAGGGACAAAGCGAATTTCACCTTTTTTGACGGCATCAATGGCAGGTTTGGCTAATGGTTTAGTTTTAACGTACCATTGCTCTGTTAAAAGTGGTTCAATAATTTCATTAGATTTTTCACCACGAGGTATTTTTAATTTATGTGGTTCTTTTTTTTCTAAGAGATTTTCATCGGTTAAATCTTTAATTATAAGATCGCGGGCGATAAATCTATCAATCCCTTGATACTTAAGTGGGGCATTTTTATTAATGATCCCTTTTTTAGTAAATATATTTATTTGTGGTAAGTCATGACGCTTGCCAACTTCATAATCATTAAAATCATGAGCTGGTGTGATTTTCACACAACCACTTCCAAAATCTTGTTGCACATATAGATCGGCGATTATAGGAATTGTACGATCAGATAGTGGTAATTTAATTTGCTTGCCAATTAAATGCTTATAACGTGGATCTTCAGGATGAACTGCAACGGCAGTATCTCCAAGCATAGTTTCAGGTCGAGTTGTTGCAACTACTAAAAAATCATCTGAATCAACGATAGGGTAGCGAATGTGCCAGAGAAAGCCGTCTTCTTCTTCAGATATTACTTCAAGATCGGAAATCGCTGTGCCTAATTTAGGATCCCAGTTAACAAGTCGCGTGCCACGATAAATAAGGCCTTCATCAAATAATTGGACAAATACTT
This sequence comes from Legionella genomosp. 1, assembly GCA_945901965.1. Classification (GTDB taxonomy): domain Bacteria; phylum Pseudomonadota; class Gammaproteobacteria; order Legionellales; family Legionellaceae; genus CAMDMN01. The sequence continues at coordinate 2,317 of CAMDMN010000114.1, forward strand.
TTTGAACAGCCGCTGATAAGCCCTCATCCATGGTAAAGCGCTCTCGTGACCAGTCAGCTGATGAGCCAATGCGTCGCATCTGTTTGGTAATTTCATTACCTGATTCTTCCTTCCAATCCCATACTTTTTTTAGAAAATCGTCGCGCGAAAGTTCTTTACGTGATGAACCTGCATGTTCAAGTTGGGCTTCAACAACTAATTGGGTAGAAATACCAGCATGATCAGTGCCGGGCTGCCAAAGGGTTTTATCACCTTTCATTCGATGATAACGAATCATGGTATCAATAAGAGTATGCTGAAATCCATGTCCCATATGTAAACTACCAGTAACATTAGGGGGAGGAAGCATAATGCAATAATGGGCTCCATTGCCACGCGGCTCAAAATAGCCATTGCTTTCCCATGTTTCATAACATGATTGTTCAATATCTTTAGGGGAGTATGTTTTTTCCACGGATTAACCTAAGTACGAATCAAAGTCGTGAATTTTAGCATATTCATTTGCGCAACAAAAACTTAAAATTACTTAATTACATGATTGTTAGCGAAGTGCTGGTTGTGGTTCTGGATATTCATTTTCCATAACGGCATTAACCCAAGTACTTCCAATGCGTGTAATACACGCGATAGTATTTATCATCGCATTGCCAGCTGATTGAAGAAGGGCGTTTTATTCAATGTGGAGAATTACAATGACTATGCCTGCTTATCATCAACATACTGATTTTCAATTAACACCTGAACAAGATGTAAACTTGTTTTCAATTAGTCTTAAGATGCAAAAATCAAAGCTTCCTTCTGAGTTCATTTCGGCTGCTATTCGGACAGCATTACATTATGAAGGAGTCGCCGATCTGATTTTTTTGTGGAATGATGAGCCTTCATCTAAAGAGCGTGATGAAATAATTGCAGATATACAGGAATTGATTGAAGACTGCAGTCGGCAGGAAAAAGAAGACTATCTATATATTAAATTAAATGATTTGGAAGGTGTTAAAAATCATATTCGTGAATTTAAAGATGGGTTGCTTAGGGTAATTAATGAACGTGGCGGGATCACAGAATTATCGCGAATAACCCATATTCCTCAACCATCTTTATCGCGGTTTTTAAACACCAATACAATGCCACGGCGTCGAACCTTGCTCAAAATTGCAGAAGCATTGAATTTAGATGCCGTTAGTATTAGTAATCCATGGGCGAGATGATCAAAAAATATTTTATTAGCTTATTTTGTAACTCCCGAGGTACGTCATCCCGAGTGCAACGAGGGATCTCCATTTGCAGAAAATTGTGCAACATTCAGTAGATCCTTCGCGCAAAAAACACGCGCTCTGGATGACGTGCTGCTATTATGCGTATTGAAAAAATTCAAGTTATCCACAGCCAGGGGAATTACCTTATTTCTTAAAATCATGTCGATGATCTTTCGCAATGTAAGTATACATTGTTGGAACTATTAATAACGTAAAACAAGTTCCAATTAAAAGACCCATGGAAATAACTAATCCAATATCATAGCGACTAACGGCTCCGGCACCACTTGCGATTAATAATGGAACTACGCCAAAGACCATGGCAGCTGTTGTCATTAAAATTGGTCTAAGTCTTATTGATGCAGCTTCTTCAACAGCCTCTCTTTTGCTTAAATTTTTCTCGCGCTGTAATTGGTTGGCAAAGCTTACAATTAATATCCCATGTTTTGATATAAGACCAATTAAAGTAATTAAGCCAACTTGGGTATAAATATTTATGCTAGCTAGTCCTAAATTTAAAGGAATTAACGCCCCACAAATAGACATTGGCACAGAAATAAGAATAATTAACGGATCACAAAAGCTTTCATATTGAGCTGCTAGCACTAAAAAGATAACTAATACCGCTAAAAAGAAGGCAACGACAAGGGCGTTTCCTTCTTGAATAAATTGTCGTGACTGACCACCAAAATCATAAGAAAAGCCTTTGGGAAGAACGCTATTTGCTTCATTTTCTAAAAATGTAATTGCTTGGCCTAAAGTTACGCCAGGCATCATAACTCCTTGAATAGTAGCGGAATTAAGTTGTTGAAAGTGTGATATGGCGTTAGGTACTACTTTTTGGACTGGTTCTACTACTGTAGAAAGTGGAACCATAGATTCAGAGGCGGTACGCACATAGATTTGGCCTAATTGTGAAGGATTAATACGAAATCTTCTATCTAATTGCGGTATTACTTTATAACTCCTACCTTCGAGGTTAAAAAAGTTTACATAACCACCTGATAAAGAACTAGTTAAACTGCTCCCAATAGATTGCATGTCAAGCCCAAGATCGGATGCTTTAGAGCGATTAATTTCTAAGGTGATTTCAGGTTGATTAAACTTAAGACTATTATCAATATAAATAAATAAACCACTGTTTCGTGCTTTATCAGTTAATTTATTAGATACATCAAGTAAGCTCTGAAAATCATTCGTTGTTTGAATAACAAATTGAACAGGCGTCCCACCACCGCCACCAGGAAGAGGTGGCGGAATCATGCTAAACATTTTAAGTCCTGAAATTTGGTCTAATTTATTTTGTAAGGACTGCTTCATTGAAAATTGGGTTTGTTCACGCTTATCCCATGGTTTAAGTACTAATCCTGATATAGGCTGTTTTGAATTTATTGTAAAAAAATGGGCGGTTGCAGGAAAAGTTCGGTAAATTTTATAAAGTGATTTAGTATATGCTTCGATATAATTAATAGTTGCATATTGGGGCGCTGTACCCACAACAAAAAAGAATCCTTGGTCTTCTTCAGGGGCTGTTTCTTTAGCAGTATGACTATATAAATAAGGTAGCATTAATAAAACAACAGCTGCAAATACTAACATTATTTCTCTTGTATCTAAAACAGAATGCAATAAAGCTTTATAACTTGTTTTTAATTTATTAAATAGCTTATCTAGAAATTTTACAAAGCTTAAACTACTGAGATCATGTGAAAGAATTTTAGAGCACATCATTGGTGAAAGGGTAAGTGCTATTATGCCTGAGATGATTACGGCAGAAGCTAGGGTAAAAGCAAACTCTTTAAATAATACGCCGGTTAAACCATTCATAAAGCCAATAGGGGCATATACTGCCGCTAAAGTAATGGTCATTGCTATAATTGGAGTTGCAATTTCGCGCGCACCATTTATTGCGGCATTAAATGGTGTTTGACCATCTTCAATATGACGATGGATATTTTCAACAACAACTATAGCATCGTCTACAACTAAGCCAATCGCTAACACAAAAGCGAGTAAAGTTAATAAATTAATCGAGTAACCTAAAAAAAGCATAAAAGTACATACGCCAATTAATGATAAAGGGATAGTTACAATAGGTATGGATACGGCTCTCAATGAGCCTAGGAAAAGAAAAATAACTACAATTACTATTATTGCGGCTTCAATAATAGTACTAACTACTTCCTTAATCGATGCCCTAATAAAATCAGTTGCATCATAGACAATAGTTCCTGTTAATGAAGGTGGGAATTGCTTTTTAATAGCAGGGAAAGATTTACGAACATCATTAATAACCGTTAAAGGATTTGCTGTGGGTGTAGGCATGATTCCAATAAAAACAGCTTTTTTAGAGTCAAAGTTAACGCTCTTGTCATAATCTTCAGATCCAAGTTTTACTTCACTAATATCTTTAAGTCTAATTATAGAATTTTTATCAGAACGCACGATTAAGTTACTAAATTCATCAACGTTATTAAGATCAGTTTTTGCAGTAATATTAAGCGCTACATATTCACCTTTAGTGCTTCCTGCCGCGGTTAAAAAATTATTATTAGCTAAAACTGTAAAAACTTCAGAAGGGGCTACTTGCAACGCTGCCATTTTGATGGGGTTTAGAAATACCCGCATAGAATAGGTAGCACCTCCTAAAATTTCAGCTTGAGCAACACCATCTACTGTTTGTAATTGAGGCTGTACTACACGTAAAGCATAATCAGTAATTTGTTGCGCGGTCATGTCATTAGAATCAAGACTTATGTAAAGTAAGTCAGTTGAAGTATCTGATTTTTTTATAATTACTGGTTGTTGAGACTGGGGTGGGAGTTGGTTTAAAGTTTGTTGCACTTTAGACATAACATCAGTGAATGCTACTTGTGGGTTAAAGTTAAGTTTGATATTTAAAGTTATGGTGCTAACACCTTGAGTGCTCGATGAAGTCATATAATCAATGCCTTCAGCCGATGCAACAGCAGATTCTAATGGCGTAGTTATAAATCCCGCGATTAAATTAGCATCAGCTCCAGGGTAGGCAGTCATCACCGTAATTACCGTGTTATTCATGTTGGGGAATTGGCGAATTTGGATGTTTAAGACGGATTTTAGACCAAATAATAGGATAAGTAGGCTAACTACTGTAGAGAGCACCGGGCGTTTGATAAAGATATCTGTAAAGTTCATTTTAACCTTGTATAAATTTATTATAAATACGTAACTCGCAAAGACTTACGTTAGCTCTAGAGGCACATCATCCCGAGTATATACACGTCATCCCAAGCACAGGCACGTCATCCCGAGCACAGGTACGTCATCCCGAGCACAGGTACTCGGGATGACGTACCTGGTACTCGGGATGACGAGAACGTAGCCTTGATGCAGCGAAGCGTAATCAAGGTT
>CAMDMN010000115.1 GCA_945901965.1 Legionella genomosp. 1
TTTAGTGCCTTTGATTACTTTGGTGATGGAGGATTATAGACTTGAGGGAGATACTCAAGTAACAAAGTCTAAAGCTAATGCCGCTATGGCTAATTTAGCTGAAGCGACTGATATTAGATATAGTGGAAATATGCAAATACGATTAATAAATCAATCGGCTGAAAGAGGGGATGGATATTATGAGTGGAAATTATCTTTTTTTATAGGTGGGACAAAAGAGCTTGATGACTTGCCGTTATATCAATATAAAATGACAGGAATGGCAAAATTATTGGATTATGTTGCTGAAATTGTAAAAAGCTATCGCAGTTTTTTATTGCAAGATTCATTTCAAAAATTTTTGGTTAAATTAATTAATAATGTAATGGAAGGATATAGTAATTTATCTAAACTAATTGAGGCGGCTGATTTGGCTTTTTCGGTAGATACGCCTATTAGCAGAGATTTGAAAGCTATAGTTAGCCCAATGATGACAAACTTGGGTGGGACTTTGGCCTCATTTAACGCAGCAATGCGTAATTTTGAAAAAATAATTAGTGATCCTGATTTTACCGAAAGAGAACGTTTAGCTTTAGCAGAAAAGCTTAGTTTAGTAGCTAAACAATATAGAGAAGTTTTTAGTAATGATGATGATGAATTAACGAATGCTATTTTAAAATTAGGTGATACACCTTCATCAATAACTTCACCACAACATTTGATATTAGCTGCAACGCCCCAAAGATCATTAGATTATTCAGCTTATGCTGATTCGTCTATGGCAGGTTTGCCTTCTTGTTCAAGGCAAATGAGAGTTCGCAGGGCTAATCGAGCTCAAGTAACATTATTAGGATCCCAATCAGTAGTTTTAAGTAGGAATAGTTCAAATTCCTCAGATCCTCTTTCTGATTTAGCCATTGGAAATGTAGGTGCAAGAGGGATTGATACTCCGAGATTAAAATCTCCGATATTGGCGCAATCATTACTAGGTGGAAGGGATCTAACAGCTTTATCAGCCAGGAATTTTGGCGCTGGATTTGCTCAAAGAAAGAGGGGGGGGATTAGTGCTCATAATACAGAAACTCCACAAACTTCTAGCTCCACCACCCCAGATCTTACAACAAAACCACTAATGCGAAATTTAGCGTCATATGATAAAGAAAATATGACACTGGCTTTAATTTTTCTAGTGGATAGATGTAATGCTGCTTTATCATATCAATCAAAGCTTGGGCGAAAAGGATTATTACTTAGAGAGTTAAAAGATATGATTAATGCCACATCCATCTTCGAAGATGAACAAGTTAAACATATATTAATGGAGTTAATTAGGGTTACAGCAAGTTATCAAGTAAATTTTGGTTTTTTTCATGCAGCTTATGGTGAAACCAGATCATCTTTGGCTTTAATTGCAGCGATGAAGGAGCGTCAAATTAATAAGTCTATTCCAATAGCTAAACTTATATTTGATAAAGAAAAATTTGATGTCTCAAAAGCAAGGGATGGTGTAATTTTGCGGCAGATAAATAAATTATGTAGATCTAATAATTGGCATCAATCTTGTGAAAAATTACATTTGCATTGGCCAAAGAATTAAGCTTAAGCTCTAGCACAGCACCAAACATCAACACGCCTAACACCTTGTTGTTTAAGAGTTTTTGCTAATTCATTTACGGTGCTGCCGGTGGTTAGTAAATCATCTATTAGGGTTACGTGCTTATATTTGTTAGATTTTACAAGGAATGAATTTTTAAGGTTAGCTTTTCTATGCTTAGCGTTTAAGCTTGCCTGGGTGGCTGTATTAATTATTTTTGTACAGTAAGTTAGATTGTATGGTAATTTTAATGCCTGCCCTAACTGTTTGGTTAGAAGAGCTGCTTGATTAAAACCGCGTTTTCTTAATCTTTTGTGATGCAATGGTACGGGAATTAGGCATTCAGTAGTTTTAGCCTCGGTTGGGATAGCTTGTAATATTAACGATGTAAAAAAAGAACTTAAATAGAGTCCTTCATTGTATTTAAATTCATGGATTAAAGATCTTAATGGCTCTTCAAATCGGTTTGCCGCAATTACTAGATCAACATTGGGTTTGTTCTTAATACAATGTCCACAAATTAAAAAAATATTATCAAGAAGTGGAAGGGCACAATGTTTACAGGCATATTTAATTGGGGTTAAATATTTTTGGCATTCAGTACAAACAGCTAAATTGCCTTGGTGGTATTGATTGCATAATGCACATATGGCTGGCAATCTAAATCTTTGTGTTATACTTAAAATTTTGTGGCGCATGCGCGTTGGATTTCCTGAACTATGTCCTTTCTAATATCATGAATGTGAAAAACGAAATTTGCAAATCATTTAATAATCATGCGAAGTGTTATGAGCAATCAGCAAAAATACAGCATGAAATTGGCCTGCGCCTTTTAGAAAAGTTAGATTATTTAAAGATAAACCCAAGATATATCTTAGATTTGGGATGTGGATCTGGTTTATTTACTAAAAAATTAAAAAAATTATATCCAAAAGCTACGATTATTGGTTTTGATTTAGCTATTGATATGTTAAAAGAGGCAAGAGAAAAACAAGGTTTATTAAAAAAATGGCCATTAGTTGGCGGTGATATGTTAACGCTACCATTTGCTTCGGGAATTTTTGATTTAGTTTTTTCAAATCAAGTCATTCATTGGTCAGAATCGATCAAAGATCTATTAGGCGAGCTAAGTCGCGTTTTATCTAAAGATGGGTGTTTATTGTTTTCAACTTTAGGGCCTGATACTTTTGTTGAATTAAGACAATCGTGGGCCACAATAGATAATTATGCCCATGTTAATGATTATATTGATATGCATGATTTAGGTGATTATCTTCTTTCATTAAAATTTATTGATCCTGTAATTGAGATGGAAATTATAACGGCACATTTTAGTTCATTGGCAAAATTACTAGATTCGTTGAAAGCACAAGGAGTACGTAATATAAATTTAGCCAGAAATCATGGGTTGACTGGTAAAGGATCTTGGCGTAATTTTGAACGAGCTATGGAAGCCTTCTCTTTTGAAAATGGTGATATACCTTTAACATATGAGGTTGTTTATGGTCTAGCATGGAAGGGTGCTACTAGAGCTGCAGAAAAAGGGGTGGAAACAATGATCTCAGTAAATGATTTATTAAAAACGTATAATCTTAGTAAATTAAGTTGATAAGGACCTCTATGGAATTTAAATCTAATTACAGAGCTCATGAACCTGATCAGCATGGGATTATCAGTTATACTGAATCGGAGCATAAAGTCTGGAAATTACTATTTTCAAGACAAATGAAATTATCCGAAGGACGTGCTTGTGATGAATTTTTAGAAGGTTTGCATAGTCTTAAATTAACCGCTAATGAAATTCCACAATTGCCAGATATTAGTAAGCGTCTTTATGCAATGACTGGTTGGCAAGTATCTGCGGTTCCTGCTTTAATTCCCGCGCGGCAATTTTTTGAATTATTATCTAAAAGGCAATTCCCCGCGGCAACTTTTATTCGTTTTGAAGAAGAGCTTGATTATGTAAAGGAACCTGATATTTTTCATGAGCTTTTTGGGCACTGTCCTATGCTTACAAATCAAGTATATGCTGATTTTATCCATGACTATGCTAAAAAAGTTCTTAGTTTTCCCGAGTCTGATTGGGCACTATTACAACGTTTATTTTGGTTTACAGTAGAATTTGGTTTGATAAAAACATCTAAAGGTATGCGTGCTTATGGCGGTGGAATTTTATCTTCTATTGCAGAGACTGCATATAGTGTAGAATCTAATAAGCCGATGCGAGTATATTTTGATCCTGTTGCGGCTTTTCGTATGCCTTATCGCATTGACATGTTGCAAAGAGTCTATTTTGTAATTGAAGATTTTAAGCAATTATATAATGTTGTTTTAGAAAATGTTGGTGATTTACTACAGCAAGCTCGTGATCTTGGCGAATATCCACCATTTTTTCCGGTAGATGATCATAATCCCAATATACATATACATGCTTGTTAGGGTAAAAAAGTAGCCTTGATGCAGCGCAGCGTAATCAAGGTTTTTTAATTTTTAGCACGGAAAACCTTGATTACGCTGGGCGGCATCAAGGCTACTAATGTTTATAGATATGTTTATGCGTAACTTGTTAGGTACGCTCGCAATTATTGTATTGTATTGTCACTCTTGATAATATCAATACATATTTGGATTTTTATCTTTTTCTTAAAGGAGTAACATTTGATAAGAGTGCTAATTGTTGATGACCATGCTTTGGTTAGAATGGGCATTAGACGATTATTAGATGACTTACCTGATATGGATGTAGTCGCTGAGGCTGAAAGTGGAGAGATGGCGCTTTCTATGGTGAAATTGCATCAACCAGATGTGGTTTTATTGGATATGAAAATGCCTGGTATTGATGGTTGGGAAGTTACACGACGCCTGCAGAAAACAAGCCCCCAAGTAAAAGTCATAGCTGTCACTGCTTTAAGTAATGAGCCATTGCCTACCCGAATTTTACAATTGGGTGCTATGGGATATTTGACCAAAGAATCAGGTCTTGAAGAAATGGCTGCGGCAATTCGTAAAGTAGTTAATGGTGAAAAATATTTATCCGCAGAAATCGCGCAAAAAATGGCAATTGGCAGTCTGCAAGCTCCACAAGAATCACCTTTTGACTTATTGTCTGAGCGTGAAATGCAGGTAATGTTTATGATTACATCTGGCATGACAGTGCAAGAAATTGCTGAAAGGCTATTTTTAAGCACCAAAACAGTCAATGGTTATCGTTATCGTATGTTTGATAAATTAGTAATTAGAAACGATGTGGAATTAACTTATTTAGCCATGAAGCATCGAGTTATTGAAGGCCCACGCGACACATTAAAAGATTAATGAAAGATAATCTACCATCAAATGATTTAATTAATTTCTTAAGCAATCTTACGACTAAGCCTGGTGTTTATCGTATGCAGAATGATAAGGGAGATGTTATTTATGTTGGTAAAGCTAATAATTTAAAAAAGCGGGTTTCTAGTTATTTTACTAAGCAAAATAAAAGTATAAAAACAGCATCGTTAGTTAGTCAAATTGTAAGTATTGATGTCTCTGTTACGCGCTCAGAAACCGAAGCTTATCTTTTAGAATCTAGTTTAATAAAATCATTAAGACAAAAATATAATATCTTAATGCGGGATGATAAATCTTATCCTTTTCTGCATATTACTAATACCAATGATTTTCCGCGCTTAGAAATTATGCGCTATAAGAAAAAACCCCAAAAGGGTGAGTTTTATGGCCCTTATCCTAGTAGTAATGCAGTTCGTGAGACTTTAAATATCATTCAATCTATATTTAAAATTAGAAATTGCAGTGATATCTTTTTTAATAATAGAACAAGGCCTTGTTTGCAATATCAAATTAAGCGCTGTAGTGCGCCATGTACGGCTTATATTAGTAAAGATGATTATCAAAAATCAGTCGATGATATGCGTCAATTTCTCCAAGGAAAATCGCAACAAATAATTAATCAATTAGCTTTACGAATTGATGATGCTATTTCTCGACTAGCTTTTGAAGAAGCTGCTATTTTAAGAGATCAAATCAAAAGCTTACGTCAAGTACAAGAGCAGCAGGGAGTAGTTAGAATTAGTGGCGATGCTGATATAATTACGATTGAGGCTAAACCAGGATTTGCATGTATTCTCTATGTCACTGTTCGTGATGGTGAAGTTTTAGAATCGAAGAGTTTTTTTCCTTCCGTGCCAGAAGTTAGTTTAGCCGATGATTTTTTTGCAATTGAGTCACAGTGGTTACAAATATTTGAAGCTTTTGTGGCTTATTATTATGTTGATACTCCATTACGAATTCCAGCTGTGATTATAACTGACGATTTAAGCGTGGATTTTAGTCATTTGCAGAAGATGTTGACTGATTTAAGAGGTAAGTCTTGCAAAATAGAGACGCATCCTCGTGGAGTTAAAGCACGTTGGTTAGATTTTGCAAGAAATAATTTGCAGTTAGCAATTTCTGGAAAAGAGTCAACAACTGCCTTAATGAAGATTAAATATCATGCCCTTTGTGATGCAATTAATGTAATTTTTCCGATTAAGCGGATGGAGTGTTTTGATATAAGTCATACCCAAGGTAGCGAAACTGTGGCATCTTGTGTGGTGTTTGATAAAAATGGTCCTTGTAAACGAGAATATCGTAAATTTAACATCGCTAATATTACTCCAGGTGATGATTGTGCCGCGATGGAACAGGTGCTTACTCGGCGTTTTAAAAAACTATATATAACAAAAAATTTACCAGATCTGCTAATTGTTGATGGTGGGAAGGGGCAGGTAGAAATTGCGCGGCGTGTGCTTGCAACTTTAGATATTGTCGGAGTAAATTTGATAGGTATTGCTAAAGGCCCTGGACGAAAGGCGGGCTTAGAGCGAATTATTTTAGCTGATGAAAATTCAGAAATCACCTTATCAGAAGATTCACCAGCATTACATTTATTACAGCAAATTAGAGACGAGGCACATCGTTTTGCAATTACCGCCCATCGTAAAAAAAGAGAGAAAAGAAGTCTTGACTCATCATTAGAATCAATTGCAGGTATAGGCGCAAAAAGACGAAGAGCTTTACTGGTAAGATTTGGCGGTATTAGAGAGTTGGCAAAAGCGCCGATTGATGAAATAGCTAAAGTACAAGGTATAAGTGAAGAGTTGGCAGAGCGCATTTATCAATATTTTCATGTTGAAAATGGATAGGGAACAATGAGGGCAGACCCTGAGGGATCGACACTTATTTTTCATGGTTAAAAAAGCGATGATAAACAATATGTTATGAATTGAAAAAATTGGTTGACCTACAGATCTTGATGCGTATTATGAATGTTTTTCGACGACAATCACATAAGGCACACCAAGATGCAGG
>CAMDMN010000116.1 GCA_945901965.1 Legionella genomosp. 1
AAATAAATGTCTATCGGAAAAACTAAATTTATGAAAAATAATTCTAGCTCAAGATTTGGGATGTTTTTGCGAAAAGTATTTAATATTCGGTTGTGGTCTGATTGGTCACGGATGAAAACATTTACAACATATATTGTAAATGGAGTTAAGCAATTTTTTGTTCTTCAAAAGGCTAAAAAAACTGAATCATTTGAAAACGCCAAGAAACGATTAAATTTGACCGACAAAGATCTACTCGCGCGACAAAATGGATTGCTTCGGGTGAGTCTTGTGATGGTGGCCTTTGCAATTCTAATGTTAATTTATTCTTTATATCTTTTATTTGCATTACATGTGATGAGTAGCTTGCTTAGTTTAGTTGTAATGGCATTAGCGCTTATTTTAGCATTCAGATACCATTTTTGGTACTTCCAAATTAAAAGCCGTAAATTGGGCTGCTCAATACATGAGTGGTATAGGCAAGGATTACTAGGTGATAAGCAATGAAAAAATTAATTCCTCTATTGTTAGCACTTTTCCCAATTATTACTTTGGCAAATAATTCATCATTAAGTTTTGCACCACCACCAGGCGACTATTCGGTAATATTTTTAGGTAATCTTTTTGGAGTTGTCGATGGGGTATTGCATGGCACCGGCAGCCAAATGATGGGCGCCATTTTCTCGGTGTTTAATGCCGCAGTACTCGCCTTGGGCGGTATAGTTATTATGTATACACTTATAGTGTCTACAATGAATACTGCTCATGAAGGGCAAATGCTTGGTCAAAAATGGTCATCTATTTGGGTGCCTGTCCGTGCAACAATGGGGCTTACATTATTGATACCAAAAGCATCTGGATATTGCTTGATGCAGATTTTTGTTATGTGGGTTGTTGTGCAAGGCGTAGGTGCTGCAGATAAAGTTTGGGATGCAGCTCTCGGATATTTAAATCGTGGTGGGGCAATTATTAAAGGGCAAGCTGATCCTACAAAAGAATTATTCGAAGGTCCCCCAAGCTCTAATAGAGGTCTTGCAACAGGTGCATATAAGATGCTATCTGGCGAAATATGTATGTTAGGACTGCAATATCAATTAAATTACGCATTAGAAACAATTAAAAAAGACGAAGGAATTCGTAGGATAACTTGTGATAAATCTCCTGAGATTAGAAAATTCTGCGACAGTACCGTGCCTAATTTTATTTCTAGTGTAAATTTTATTAGTATACAAGATAAAAATAGCGGTGGTGGAGCACTTGCGCCCACGAGTTTTGAAGCTAAAATGCCATATTTTGAAGATTTCCCTTATTCTTTACTTAATGGAGTTTGTGGAATAATTAAGTGGAATAAATTTAGTGTTGGTGGGGTAAATATTGCCGGTCTTAAGCAAGCTGATCTAGATACGGCAGCTATGTCACGAGCTATAGCTCTTCAGCAAATGTATCTTGATTTAGCCGCAGTTGCCCAAGTTATGGTTGATAATAATCCAGGAATCCATAAATCTAATTCAACTAATACTAGCAAAGATAATTTTTCAGATGTAGCTGTGCAGCAATTTGGTGTCCCTCTTACTGCTATGGGAGAGGGTTGTGCCAATGGCTCTTCACCTTGTATTGGTTGGGGCTCTTTACCTGAATCATCCGGGGCCACATTATTTAATGGCACTGAGTTCAAAGGTGCTATGTTAGATTATAATGGAATTATGTTACCATCATTAACTTTGATTGAACAAAATAAGAACTCTTCAGCTGCAGGAAATGAACGTAGTTTCATTAAAGATGCAAATTCTAAAGGCTGGATTATGGCTGGAAGTTATTTCTTTAAATTAGTTAAATTAAATCAGTCTGCTACGAATGGTTATAATAGTGAAACTCCAGCTTTTAATAACTTGGTGGATGAAAATATAGGTTTTGAAAAAAACTCTTCCACGGATGTTCAGGTAGCGGATACTCTAAGCAAAGCATTTGAACTGTCAGGTGACAAATGTGTTGGTGAAAAATTTGCAATATTATGTGAATTGTTAGGAAAAACTAAAGATTCAGTAAAGGATATTATAGGCCTTATTTCAGGTTTTGGTGATGGTACTCCTACTATGCCAGCCAAAATTTCGAATATAGATTTTAAAAGTTTTGACTACTCAAATATGGAAAAACTTAAATCATCTACAGCAGCAGGGTTTGCGCTTAACTCCATGCTTCTAAAGCTTCCTGGGCAGCCAGGGGAGGGTGGAGTAAATTTTGCTGACAAAATAGATTTCGAAATAACTTGGAAGGCAATCCATTTAGACCGTCGTGATTTTGATTGTGGCTTGGCGCTGCCATTTATGCCAATGTGTATGGGTTGGATTATTGGGAATTTCATTTATAATTTAATTATGGTGCCTGTTTTTAATCTTATGATGGATCTAATCAAGCCCGTGATCGATAAATTCCTTGAACTTGTTTTAGCTATACCGATTAGGGCTATCGCTCGTATATTTAAGACTGGCGTTCATATTATCTCGCAACCTGGGGTTAATCCGATAATAGCTTTAGCTAACATGGGGACTTATTATATTAATTTTTCAATGAATTTCTTTATTAATATGATAGGAATTACCATTACTGCGATGCTAACGGGGCCGTTTGGCCTAGTAGTTGTTGCTATTATTGCAATCATATCCCCTCTTTTGTTTTCTTTCATCGCCATAATGTTAGATATAGGTTTTATTACCGCCTATTATATTCCTCTTCTGCCTTATATGATATTTACCTTTGGCTCTATTGCTTGGCTAATGGCAGTTATTGAAGCGATGGTTGCAGCTCCCATAGTCGCATTAGGGGTAACTCACCCAGAGGGCGAAGGTGCATTAGGTAAAGGTGAGCAAGCTATTATGATTTTGATGAATGTGTTCTTAAGACCTTCGATGATGATTATCGGTTATATTGCAGGAATAGCAATGACTTTTGTTAGCGTATGGATTATTAACGCGGGCTTTGATGAGGCCATTTCAATTATACAAAATACTGATCACAGCCCTTCTGGACTGATAGATAATATCGGAAGATTTTTTGGCTCATTTATGAAAATAGCAAATAAATTCGCAACTAACGAATATGGATTTAATTCATTAGCAGAGATGCCGTCAGAGGCGCCAGATTCTGGATATCACAGCTGGGCAGGTACTTTCGGTTATTTCTTTGCAGTGATTACTTATACAGTTATGTATCTAATCGCAGTGCAAAAATCATTTTCTTTGATAGCATCACTTCCGGATAAAGTTTTACGCTGGATTGGTGGCCAAGCAGAAAACATTGGTACAGAGGCTGCTGGATGGGGTGAAGAAGTCAAAGGTAAGATCGAGAAGACTGGTGGACAAGTTGCTTCAGCTGCTGTGCAGTCACAAAAAGCTGCAGTTGCGGAAGGGAAAGACGCAATTGACAAAGCTAAAGCTAAAGCTAGCGGCAGTGCAGGCGGTGCTGCTGGTTAGCCTACTAATTAGCCTTAAGTTTTACTTATGTAACTTAAAAACTTAAGGCTAATTGGTAGCTGTCAGCTTAAATATTCTTTAGTCCCGGCAATAATGAGTTTATATACTCTTTCGCTGATTATGCCCTGGTCGAATTTTTCTTTAGCATCAACTGTCATTGATTGCCCGCGTTGGCGAACAAGTTTTCTTGTAGTTGTGGTAATTTCGTTAGGGTCCCCTTCTAAAAGGGTGTCTCTTGCTTGTTCGTCAAAAATTAAGTATTCGCGTAAGGCAACCCTTTTATTATCAACAGTAGGAACTAGCTTTTGCCAAATACACAAACGAATCGTTTCTAAGATATCAATAGTACGACCAAGGCGCTCTTCTCCTGCAAAAGATGTTACTAGGCGGCGCATAGTTTCTGCAACGCCTGAGGTATGAAGAGTCGTATATACAGGATGGCCTGTAAGGGCAGCTTCAAGGGCTGCACTTATAGTCTCAGCATCACGACACTCACCAACCATGATTAAGCGAGGTTTTCGACGTAAAGCATTTCGCACACCTTCAGCAAAGCTTGGAAGATGACGCGGTATTTCTGATTGGCTGACAATAGATGAAATGGTTTCAATTTCATCATATACAAATTCTATAGGGGCTTCGTAAGTTAGTACTTTTCGATTTGAATCTTCAGTTTCAATTAAATTACGAATAATAGACGCCAAAAGAGTAGATTTACCAGATCCAGTGGCTCCTGTAATAAATACAATGCCTTCTTGAGGAGCAATGGCTTCAAGAATATTATCAGGCAAATGCATTTCTTCTAATCGCGGTGGAGTTGTAGGAATGGTTCGTAATGTTATTTGTATAGCATCATGCCCATCAACAAGACAAGCTGTGCCATTCACCCGATAGCGGTAGCGTACGCCACGATTAGGTCTAAACTCATAGTGAGTATCAATATCTTTGCCCGCTAAAAGTTGTGTGGTTGCATTTGGTCCATATATGGAGTTAATTAAATCACCAAGCTCAGTATTAGAGAGTCGGCGATTAGTAAGTCTTATTAATACCCCATAAACTTCAGCAAAAATTGCTTCATTGGTTTGAATGGTAATATCTGAGGCGCCAAGTTTTTCCGCATGCTCAAGAACTCTATCCATAAACATGGGTGTGAAACGGGTGGGTTCATCTGGCATTAATTTGATATGTGAGTTATCCAACAAAAGTTCCTCTAATTAATCGGAGCAATTACTGGCTGCCAAGCTTTGCTTGTAATCGTTAGCTTAGAAGTTTTTATTAATTTCTCCATATCTTGCAATTGTTTTAGTTCTTCTTCATCTTTGGCAACGGCCGCGCGCCACTCTTTACTATTAATATTTAATGCAGGTAAAGCTGTGATTCGTAAAACTCTATCATCGATATGAATTTCTTCACCATCGCCAGTCACGCCAAGATCGGTATCAGAAACATAAGGAGGAGATACCATGTTCATAGCTAATAACTTTCTATACATAATCATTCCAGCAAAGTCTTCTTTAATTCGTGAAATGCTTTCTTCCATAATAATATTGGCTTGGTCAACTCCATTTTTCCAGCCTTTTTCAACATTAGCACACCAGATTAGACGCTCTTCTCTAGACTTTGGTAGTAACGTAACATGGGGGTAATCAGGTTTTTTGTAGTCCATCCATAAATATTGCCGCCAATTTGGTGGGGTGGTGATAAAACGAGCTTGTTTTGCTACTTTATAAGTGCGGTCTGATACACGAATAGTTTGGGTATCAGCAAGATTTAAGGTATTTCGTCCTTCTAGAAGAACGGGGGGCAAGACATTGTGTTCAAGTATTAGTGAGTTAAAGTCATAAATAGTATCAAGGTAGCGAGCCTGCTTTACTAATTGCTCATTTACGTATTTTGCTCGCCAGGCTAAGCCTGCTTGAGCACCTAAACTTAAAGAGGTTTCTTTTATTGCCATTTCTCTGATTTTAGTCATAGAAACATTAGAACCTTTGCGCGTAACTTTAGTCCCCGCCATGGTTTGTAAACCAGCAAGTGATTCAGTATCACCAATTTGTTGAGTTGATGTGGAGCAGGCGCTGATAAGCGCAAGAAATATGACAGCTATATAACTACGAATATATTTTTGCATAGCGCAATTCAACAACCTGACTGTTAGGATAAACATGAATATGAGCCTTCATTCCGGCCTGATAATCTATGTTGCGTAAGATTTCAGCTAAACTTTCATCTTCGACATTAAGACTAATTAAAACAGGAACAGCTGGTTCTTTACCAAGAATACGTAACCGATAATGAGCAGCTTTTGCAACTCTTGCAGTTAATTCAGCAATTGGCCCTGACCAATCAACTGAAGCTCTTGCTTGTAAATTATAAGAATTAGGTATGGTAAGAGTGTTATCTTTATTTTGTGGTTTAATAACCTTCTCAATTCGTGCCATCTGCAGCATAGAATCACTGACTGAGCTTGCAGCTTCAGCAAGCTTAATACTTGCATCATCACTAGGATCGTTATGAGGTGGCTTTTTATAAGTCGTACCAGCGCAGCCTAGAAGTAGGGAGGTAGTTAGTAAAAGCAAAAGTAGCTTTTTGTTCATCTATGCCTTTAATAATCAATTGATCTTATACTGATTGAAACAGGAGCTTGATGTTTTGTCAAGCGGTGGTGTAATTTTCCTATATTTTTTTATAAAGACTATAAATAACTTGTCCTGATTTTTTGCTTTTTAGCTCTTGCCAGATTGATTTATTTATATTTATTTCTTCAGCTGACTCAAGGTAGAGTAAGCCATTTTTTACTAATACGTCTGAATTTTCTATTGCATTTATGCAGATAGGAAGATAATTTTTCAGAAACGGCGGGTCGAGAAAAATTATATTAAATGTTTCTTTAGTTTCTATTAAAAATTTACAAGCATCACTTTTTACTATAGAAATTTGGGGTGAATCAAAATGATTTGCTTCTTTTGTAAGGTTCATATAAACCTTAGGATTATTTTCAAGTAGCTTTACTCTTGATGCACCTCGTGAAAAAGCCTCAAAACCAATAGCCCCACTTCCTGCAAAAGCATCAAGGCAACTAGAACCGTGAATATCGTTCATTAACCAATTAAATAAAGTTTCACGCACCCGATCTGGCGTGGGTCTTAACCCATCAGCCATAGGAACATGCAATTTTTTACCGCGATATTTCCCGCCAATTATACGAATAGTTTGGTTCATGTTTTATTGCCATTAAAATTATGAATATTAAGAAAGTTAATTGTCTTTCTTGTAATTATTTATAACAAATTAATAATGTAGGGTAATAGTATGGACCCCGCCACCTATCAAAAGGCTTCTATTTGAGCCAGAATGAATATGTTAACTGTCATTCAATCAAGGTGAGGGATCCATAATGAAAGATATTACGGTATTAGGTATAGATTTGGCAAAGAATGTTTTC
>CAMDMN010000117.1 GCA_945901965.1 Legionella genomosp. 1
TTATAATTTAAACATTATCTACTATTTTTCATACAATTGCAAATATTAAAGCTCACTAAATATAGTTGAAAAATAAAAATGCCTCATCCGTTGAGCAATCAACTTTTATTCCCCTTCTGTGAACTGTGAAGTAACCATGTATTGAATCAATACTTGCTTAATTTGTATCAGCCACCGCTATAATCCCACTAAAATAGGATTATAGCGTCAATTTCTTGCCCTTTTGATTTAATCCTACTAAAGTAGGATTAATAACTATCTTTAACAAGATAAGCTAATAAAACCTAACATAATAGGATTTTATAATGAAGAAAATTAAAAAAATCGACACACCGGATCTTGGTCAAACTTTAACTAAAGAATTATTAGGGCAGGCCATCAAAGCACGACGCACACAAAGCAATTTACGCTTAGAGGATGCTGCTGCTCTCTGTGGTGTTGCCAAGCAAACTCTAATGAAAATTGAACATGGGCAACAATCCTCCCAATTTAGTAATGTATTACAAATCTGCGCAACATTGGGCATCAAGCTTTATATAGCGCCATGGCAAAATAACGATGAGGTAACTAATGATTGGGAGTGAGCACCGTTTAGATGGCTATCTAGGCAAATGTAAACACCGGTTTTGTATGCGTCCATCGCAAACGCCAACCTATTATAATTTATCAAAATATTTACAAGAGCAAGGTTGGGTGTCTACGAGGTTTAATTGGCTTGCTAATTTTAGTGAACAAAACTTTCAATTTGATGAAATTGCCGCTCTACAATTGGAATATAAACATTTATTAGCACAATTGGTTAACGAATACTGTCCTGATGTGATGCCAGAAACTTATTTGATTGATGATGATCATTGGCCATTGGTTCTTAAAAACTTAACTGACAATTATTATAGAGATGGCCATCAGACAGTAGATGATATTGATAAGTTAAGGTGGATCCTAAAGCCATCAAAACTAAATAACGGACAACATATTAAAATTTTTCAAAACATTCATGATATTGAGCGTCATTATCTAAGTTCAAATCGTTTAGGTGGCGAGCATGTTTTACAACGGTATATTATCCAACCACATTTATTAAAAGGACATAAATACAGCATACGTATGTTTGTTATTGTTACCAATAATAGGGGTGTTTATTTATATCCACAAGGTTATATAAATGTGTCTCTTACGCCCTATCAGCCTATGAATTTTAATGATCTTAATATACATCTAACCAATGAACATTTAAAAGAAGATGAAGGGAATGTGGTACAAATTCCCACCCAGAGACTGGAGGTTTTCCATCTATTTTACCCGCAGATAAAGAGTATTTTAAGCACCCTTTTTAATGCCTTACAAAAAAAACAGCCACAGGCCTTTACCGACAGTAAAAAGCCTACCTTTGCCATTTATGGCTTTGATTTTATGGTCAATGAGAATATGCGTGTGTGGTTGTTGGAAGCAAATCATGGCCCTTGCTTTCCCATTGAAGATGATCACCCATTGCAGCCTTATTTATACCGTGACTTTTGGAAAGCCTTCATCAATGATTTTGTCCTGCCAGTGGTTAAAAAACAAAAGCGCGCTCAATCTCAATTATTTGAAAAGATAGAAGTTTAAAAATTGGCAGCTATATAAAGCTATAGGGCGTGTTTATATTAATCTTATAAACAGTTAATCCCTAAAAAATTTAAATTTTATCATTAATACGAATTCCATTCGATTCAATAATAATTTCTTTGCGTTTATAGAGATACCCAATCGCGTTTTTAAAGTTTTTTTTAGATTCGCCAAAGGCTGCATGGATATTTTCAGATGGACTCTTATCATGCAGCGGTATGTAACCACCCATTTTATGTAATTCTGTCATTATGCGCATAGCTAATTCACGGACATTATCCCGCCCTATTTTTCTTAAAACCACATCAATTTTGCCATCGTCTCGTATAGTTTTAATATAACCTTTAGTCATTCCTCCATAATTCAATGCCTGAAAAATATCTCCTGCATAGATTAAACCCCAGTGAGTGTCGTTAATAATTACCTTCGTTCCAAGAGCGGTAGTCTCAGCTATCAGTAAATTAACTTCATCACCTTGTTTAAAAGAAATCGCTGATTTATCAAGGTAATAATCTAGTTTGGAGCTAGCAATAATACGGTCTTGATTATCTTGTTTTACATAAACGATATAGGACTTATCTTTTTCCATTGGGCGGTATTGTTCTGATTTTGGTACTAATAAGTCTTTATCTAAACCCCAATCAAGAAAAGCCCCGATTCGATTAACATCAATGACCTTTAAAAAAGCACAGCTGCCCATTTGGGCGTAAGGGCGCCGTGTGGTGGCAATTATTTTATCTTCTGAGTCAAAATAGATGAATACTTCCAATGTATCGTTTATTTGAATGTCTTTTGGCACAACTCTAATGGGAACCAAAATTTCTCCCCATTTGCCTCCATCCAAGTAAATACCAAACGGTACTTTTTTGATTGCCGTTAACGTATTATATTGCCCTATTTTAATCATTTATCTACCAGCTATTTTTATAAGCACTAAGCTTATCATAAAAAGCACCTTGCATGTGAATAAACCATTTACGAATACTGACATAACGGCTGATCTTCAATAATTCTGGTTTTTGCAAAAAAATATGAGTATTCTATCTTAATAGAAATTATAAAGTGTTATCAAGGAGACTAATACGTGACGACAGTTGTGGCTCGTTTTGAAATTCCGTTTACCCAAATACTAAATGAGAAAGCAGAACTTTGCGGCCCCCTTCCTGAGTTTGCTAATGATAGTACTACATTATTAGATTTATATCGTAATATGGTTGAAACTCGAGTATTTGACAAAAAGGCCATAGCACTACAGCGAACTGGTAAAATGGGGACTTATGCTCCTATAAATGGCCAAGAAGCAATTTCAACAGCTATTGGCAATGCCTTACGTAAAGATGATGTATTTATCCCCTATTATCGAGATTATGCCGCACAATTTCAGCGTGGGGTAAAAATGTCTGATATTCTTAGCTATTGGGGTGGTGATGAGCGAGGTAGTGATTTCTCTAGTGAAAATCAAGATATGCCAATTTGTGTGCCTATTGCCTCACAATGTTTGCATGCAGCAGGCATTGCTTTTTCATTTAAATATCGTAAACAAGATAGAGTAGCTCTTGTAACTATTGGCGATGGTGGAACATCTGAAGGTGATTTTTACGAAGCGATAAATGTGGCCGGTGTTTGGAATTTACCGGTTGTATTTGTAATTAATAATAATAAATGGGCAATTTCTGTATCTATTAATAAGCAAACCGCCGCAAAAACTTTAGCTCAGAAAGCAATAGCTGCAGGTTTTAGTGGTGTCCAAGTTGATGGCAATGATATGTTAGCAACAAGGCTTGTAATTGGTGAAGCTATTGAAAAAGCAAGACGAGGAGAAGGCCCTACATTAATTGAGGCGTTATCTTATCGCTTATCTGATCATACTACTGCTGATGATGCAACTCGCTACCAGCCGAAAGATGAAGTTGATAGTGCTTCCCAAAAGGAACCTATCAGCCGCTATAAACATTTTTTAGAAAAGAAAAATATTATGAATGAGAATCTTGAAAAAGAAATTTTAGAAGCAGCTACCGCTAAGGTTCAACTAGCAGTTGATGAATATTTACAAAAATCTATCCAGCCGATTAGTAGTATTTTTGATTATCATTACGAATCTATTCCTGATTATTTAATTGAACAAAGAGCAATAGCTTTGGAGGATGCTAATCGTGGCTGATATTACTTTAGTTGAAGCAGTTACGCAGGCACTTGCTTATGAATTAGATAATGATGAGTCTGTTGTTATTTTTGGTGAAGATGTTGGTAAAAATGGTGGTGTTTTTCGTGCAACGGCTGGTTTGCAAGACCGTTTTGGTGAACATCGCGTTTTTGATTCACCACTAGCTGAATCCATGATTGCGGGGCTTGCGATTGGAATGTCCGTTCAAGGTTTAAAACCAGTAGCTGAATTTCAATTTATGGGCTTTATATTTCCAGCAATGAATCAAATCATTGCCCATGCTGCACGTATGCGTAATCGTACACGCGGACGCTTAAGCTGCCCTATCGTATTTCGCGCACCATTTGGTGGGGGAATTAGAGCACCTGAGCATCATTCTGAAAGTACTGAAGCCTTATTTGCGCATATTCCAGGTTTACAGGTTGTTATACCATCATCACCAAAACGGGCTTATGGGTTGTTACTTGCAGCAATTAGAAACCCTGATCCTGTAATTTTTCTTGAACCAAAAAGAATTTATAGGTTAGTAAAACAACCTGTTGCTGACGATGGCAAAGCACTTCCTTTAGGTAAATGTTTTACATTACGTGAAGGCACTGATCTAACATTGATTAGCTGGGGAGCAAGTGTTCATGAAACTATGCTTGCCGCAAAAGAATTAGCAGAAGATGGAATATCTTGTGAAGTTATAGATGTTGCAACTATTAAACCATTAGATATAGAAACAATATTGGCATCAGTAGAAAATACTGGGCGTTGCATTATTGTTCATGAAGCGGCTAAAACAGGTGGAGTTGGAGCTGAAATTTCTGCACAAATAATGGAAAATTGTATGTCATCTTTACTAGCTCCTGTGCAACGAGTTACAGGATATGACGTAACTATGCCCTATTTTCAATTAGAAAAACTTTATTTACCGTCTGTGGCGCGGATTAAAGAAACTGCAATTAGTATTATGGAGTAATAATGGATATTTTTAATTTGCCAGATCTTGGCGAGGGTTTGCCAGATGCTGAAATTCATGAGTGGTTTGTTAAAGTTGGCGATTCTATAAAAATCGATGATCCACTAGTTTCAATGGAAACAGCCAAAGCTGTGGTAGATGTCCCGAGCCCGCAGGAAGGTACTATTGCAAAAATCTATGGTAAACCAGGAGATGTGATAAAAACCGGCGCGCCACTTATTGCTTTTGCAGCTAATGAAACCAAACCCGCAGATAAAGGAACTGTTGTAGGTCATTTGGAAGAATCTAATGATGTAAGCGAAGATATTTTCACCATTGGAAACGATAACGCTAAAAAACGTGCAATAGCAACGCCCGTAGTTAGGATTTTGGCAAAAAAATTAAATGTTAACCTTAATTCTATAGTTGGGACAGGTGATCATGGTGTAATAACCCGTGAAGATGTTGAACAAGAAGCTAATAAAAAAAATGCACTTCCAGAAGGTTATGAGCCGCTTCGCGGAGTTCGTCGGGCAATGCTTAATAGCATGGTGGAATCCCATCGTGAAGTAGTACCTGTTAGTATATTTGACGAGGCTGATATTTCATCTTGGCAAGAGAAAACTGATATAACTGTTAGATTAATTCATGCTATTAAAGACGCGATTAAAAAAGAACCAGCTCTTAACGGATGGTTTAATGGTGCTCATAGTGCCCGTAAATGTTTTAAAGAGCTTCATTTAGGTTTGGCAATGGATAGTGAAGAAGGTCTTTTTGTCCCAGTTATCCATGATGTCGCTAGTTTTAATGATAAAGATTTACGCCAAATTATTAATGATTTTAAAAATCAAGTTCAAACCCGTACAATTCCCGCTGACAAATTAAAAGGTGCCACTTTTACATTATCTAATTTTGGTAAATTTTCAGGAAGATTCGCAAGTCCAATAATTGTTCCACCAATGGTAGCTATTTTAGCTGTTGGGAAATTATATGAATCTGTTGTTTCTTATAAAGGTAATTTAGAAGCTCATCCTCTACTACCTTTATCTTTAAGCTTTGATCATCGTGCGGTTACAGGTGGCGAAGCAACAAGATTTTTAGGCGCGATTATTGAATCATTACAAAAGACTTAAATATGCTAGAAAAAACCAAGCTATCTAACCAAGAAATAAATTGGTTAAGAGAAAATAGAATAACTAGAATTTCTGATAAGAAAGAAATTTTAATCTATCCCATGGGGGCTGAAAGATATTTATCATTAGTCTTATCTGGCAAAAAAAAAGGTCGATATAATATATCTAATGACATTATCAACAAAAATATTTTAATAATTCCAGGCTACGGTAATAGTGCTTTTTTATTTGCAAATATAGGCGCTAAATCTATTACTGTTTATGATAAAGATCCAGTGACCATAGCTTGGATTAAAGCTTTTAAAAAATACTATCATTACCGTGAATACTCTAAAGATCAAAAGCCCTACCCTTCTATCGGTGAAATATTAACAGCCCTTACTGCTTGGTATCCACCATTGATTAAACTCCCATCGCAGCGATTTACGAATTATATTAGTTATTTAATAAATCCAAGGGCTTTAAGACGCAAATATATATTTTATATGATGTCATTAGTTCGTAATGCACTAAAATCCAAAATTAACCATAATTTTGAGTTTGAGCATGATATTAAATTTTATGTAGGTGAAATAAAAGATATTAAAAAATCTAATTTTGACACAGCTTTTGTACCTTATCTTTTAGGGGTTACCAATGGAATTGAAGCAACTAATCAAATAGTTGATTTTATGAAACAAATAATTAAGATTGTGCCAACTGGTAATGTTTTAGTAAACCCTGCAAGAAGTACTAAAGAGTTTTATATAACTGGTCAAAGTTATTTTAAAACTTCAGGATATAAAAATATTATAGAAATACCTGAGCTTAAAAGTTATGTTAAGGATGAAGATAAGTATTGGTTTAAAACCCAAGGAATCGCCATTTTTGGGAACGCGCCGTAGGTTGGGCCTTGCCCCAATGGCATTAACTTAAGAGATTTCATATACAAAAATACGTCTTTGCGAGCGCATGCGAAGCAATCCAGCG
>CAMDMN010000118.1 GCA_945901965.1 Legionella genomosp. 1
CTGGAGATAATAAGTTATAAATGATTAATTTTAAACCTATAGATGTTAAAACTTTTTTAAGTGAATATTGGCAGAAAAAGCCTTTAGTAATTCGGCAAGCTATTAATAATTTTACTAATATCTTAAGCCCTGATGAACTTGCGGGTTTAGCTATGGAAGAAGATGTTGAAAGTCGTATTGTTTTGGAAAAAATTAATAAAAATCCAGCCTGGGAATTAAAACGAGGGCCATTTGGCGAAAAAGATTTCTCAACATTGCCTAAAACTCATTGGACTTTATTGGTGCAAGGGGTAGATAAATTAATCCCTGAGTTTGCATCATTATTAGATAATTTTGATTTTATCCCGCAATGGCGTTTAGATGATCTAATGATTAGTTATGCAGTAAAACATGGTAGTGTAGGCCCTCATTACGATAATTATGATGTGTTTTTATACCAAGCATCTGGTTCGCGCAAATGGTCACTTACTTCTAAAAATTGTAATGAATCTAATTATATTAAAGATTTAGAACTACGGATTATGGATGAGTTTAAAGTCGAAGAAGAGTACATCCTTGCACCAGGTGATATGTTATATCTCCCGCCGCATATTGGTCATCATGGCGTATCATTAGATGATGATTGTATGACCTATTCATTTGGCTATAGAAGTTATGAAGCATCTGAATTGTGGGAAAGTTTTGGTGATTATCGTTCGATGCATAATAATAGTAAAAAACTATATGAAGATCCTAACTGGGATTCAATTAAAAAAACTTCGGCGATTTCACCGAATGCGTGGCTTCAAGCTAAAAATTTAATGCAAGAGCTATTAGCTGATGAATCTAATTTAAAATCTTGGTTTGGCTCATTTGCAACACGTATAGATGAACAAGCTGATCTGCATATGCCACTGCCATTAGATGAAGATGAAATTGATTCCTTAGATATTTTTGTACGTAATTTATACGGCTCTAAGGGCTTGATGCGCGATTTAACTTGTCGTTTTGCTTATATCGAGTTAGAGGATAATAGTATTAAGTTATTTATAAATGGCTGTGAGTGGAATACTCACAATGTATCTAATTTATTATGTGAATTAGTGGCTAATCAAAGGACTATAGAGGTTAAGAGTTTGATGCCATTTTTAGATAATAATGATAATCAGGTTTTTTTATATGAGCTATGGAAATTACAATGGTTACAGATTATTGATTAATTGTAATAAACCTTGATTACGCGTTGCTCCATCAAGGTTACATTGGAGTAGTTGTAACCTTGATGGATAGCAGCGTAATCGAGGTTTTTATAAATCTGAATTAGACAAACACCCTAAAATAAACGCATAATTCACCCACTTCTTTATCACATTGATGGTTATGGGTTAGCTAATAATTTTCAAGGTGTGGGTAACGAAATCAAGGTTATTACTTTGGAGAATAGCAGGGTTGACTTTCTTAGTGTTAACGTAGTTTTCCTAATGATTTTATCATTATTTTATCACCACTACAGCTCATAAGTATTTGTCGCTATATTTCTGAAAAGGCTTTTATTTAATTAATAGGTAAATGTTTTTTAGAAACATATAGATAACATGTATTTAAATTTGAGGCTTCTTGTTGTGTCAATGCATATGCATCAAGTTTTTTATATTCTGGAAATAGCTTCTTTGGTTCACTTAATTACTCAAAAGCACAAAAATGGTCTATTATTCAACTAAATATATAACCAATATCGTGGGGTGTTATATGCCAGAACCTATAAATTTAAGCGGAATGTCGGGTGAAGTACGACATGAGCTTTTAAAAATTGCAATCCAACACGAAAATGAAAAAAGACCCGAACGACTTCCAATTCAACTTATTGACGAGAGTGATTTTATTAAACATATAACAAATGAAGGTATAGATGAACGATTTCGTAGTTCAAGATATCAATTATTAATAAATTCAGATGGGCATTATACATGTATTGATATTGACAAAAGAGATGGTAGAAAATCCTTAATTATTCTTGATGCAACGAATGATCCTAGATGCGATAACTTACTGATGGATGCAGAAGTACTGAAGAATGGATACAAAACAATTAGGGCATTGGGACTATCATGGGATGAAAAAAAAGATTTGCAAAAAGATCATCACAGTTGTTCATTGTTTGCCTTTGATCACTGCGTCCAATTATCCTGTACAACCCCAAATTTTCATGATGAGCTTGGATCTAAACGTGAATCTAAACCTTCAAGATTTAACATAAATAGACGCTATATCTTTTGGGATGATTTGCCTCCAAATTTTATTTGTAATGCACAATCAATAAAATTTTTAGATGCATATGAAGAGAAAATGCGCGCTGCTGGTACTTTAGATTCTTTAGATGAAATAATGCCAAATGCAAATGGATTAAGTTATCGTGAATATATTAAAAGTGGAATTGTTACTTATACGGAAGGAGAGGAAGAGTTCACGCATAACGAGTCAATTAATTTACATATACTAAGTAAAATACTCAATTTAAGCGAAGCTAAGGAATTAATCAAAGACCAGCTAGCAGGGATAACAGTAGAGGCTAGAGCAGATACAGACACTACTGTTGAAATTCCTGTTCTAAAAGCTCCATGAAGATAATATCTGTTTGATGATAGAATATAGGAGGTAATAAAATGTATGATATAAACAAAAGGTTGGAATTTTTAAAAATCCCAGGACTTTTTTTCGTTGCAAATAATGAAATCCCTGATTTGGCGCTGAGTAATCTTAATAAAATGTATAATGATGCGATGATAAAACGAGATTTTAATCTTGCAAGTATTGTTGCTGAAAAAATTAGCATACTTTATGGTATAAAAGGATTAATGCCCTATTTTAAAGTTAATTTTCTTTTGGCCCAAGAGAATAAAAATGGTCATGAAATCATAGATCAGGATGTTATTAAGGTTCTGTCCCTCATTTTTTTTGTTGAAAAAACCTTCTTATCTGAAATAGATTATAAAGAACTCGATGAAATAAAAGAAAAATTTATTTCAATTTGCGAAAAAAGAAGCAAAAATGAGATGTTATCAGAAGCATATAATTTATGTCAATTATATGTTAAATTCGATAAGAATACTGATAAAGTTAAAAATTACCTTAGTTAACGCTTTGTTTTTGGATTAAAAACATTACATCGACTAATGATAACCTAGAAAAGATTTTATTTTTTAGTGAGTTAAAGGGCTCCGTTGCAAAAAATATCAAAAGAATAAACTGAATTACTTAATTAAAAATAAGGATGATAAAATCAAATTCGTTTTGTTTTTTCCAAAAATGTTCTTAAACAGCCAGTAGTTGTAGCCTTAATGCAGCGCAGCGTAATCAAGGTTTATTGCACTGAGCCCGCGTAAAGAATTACGTATTAGTTAACTACAGGAAGTGCTAATGTATAAATTTATCAGACCAATTCTTTTTGCCATAGAAGCTGAAAGAGCTCATGCATTAGCATTAAAAGCGCTAGATTACATTCCAAATTATTCTTTTCCTCTTAAAGAAAATAGCAAGGTTGAAGCTATGGGTTTAGAGTTTCCACATCAAGTGGGCCTTGCTGCGGGTTTCGATAAAAATGGCGATCACATTGATGTACTTGCAAAACTTGGGTTTTCTTTCATTGAAATCGGAACAGTTACGCCACTTCCTCAATCAGGGAATGAAAAACCGCGACTTTTTAGACTACCGCTGGATGAAGCGATTATTAATCGTATGGGCTTTAATAATCAAGGTGTCGATGCTTTGGTAGCTAATGTTAAAAAGTCTAATTATCAAGGCATATTAGGTATTAATATCGGAAAAAACAAAGACACTTCAATTAATCATGCAGTTAATGATTATTTGATATGTTTACAAAAAGTTTATGCGCATGCCTCATATATAACTATTAATATTTCTTCGCCGAATACACCCGATTTACGTAAACTGCAATCTGGTGATTATTTTAAAGATTTAATTAATGACTTACGTGAAGAACAATTACATTTAGCAGATAAGCATAATCGTTATGTTCCATTGGTAGTAAAATTATCTCCCGATGAAACTAATGAGGCTTTAAAAACTATGGCTGACGTTATAATTGCTCATGGAATTGATGGCATTATTGCTACAAATACTACATGTTCTCGCGAGGGTGTAACTAATTTAGCTTTATCTAAAGAGGTTGGTGGATTAAGCGGCAAACCATTGGCCAAAAGATCCACTGAATGTTTGCAGGTATTAAAGCAAGTAGTTGGTAATGATGTTACCTTAATTGGAGCAGGTGGTATCGATAGCGTTAATGTGGCTTCTGAAAAACTTAAAGCAGGTGCTTCGTTATTACAAATCTATACGGGGTTGATTTACCAAGGGCCTGGCTTGATAAAAAGATTAGTTAAGGGGATGGTAAAAGAAAGCATGTGAGTCTTTTTTTTGCTCATAAAGTTCATGGTTTGATTAAATCTGCATTGTGATATATAATGCATCACGTTGAATTTTTTGTTACCTAAAATATGCCTAAAATATTTCCTGTTTCCACTTCAAGCAACACGTCAAGAGCTACCTTAGTCGCTGAAGAAGATCATCATCATTTATCAGACTCAAGTGCTGAAAGCTTTTCCAGTCCGCGTTCAGCTTTTACTGTGGTGGCTAGCGTTAAATCTTTAATGCCATTTGCGAGATATTCTTCACACTTTCATCCATTCCCTCCATTAATTTCATTAATACAATTTTGTTGTCTAATCGATCTTAGATCAAAGGTTGATGATGCTTATTTGGCAAGACTTTTGGCTACTATGCAATCAGAATTTATAAGATATAAATCTAGAAATGGGAAAGGATTTGAGCGTATTGAAGAACATATTATAGGCTATCTTAATTTTGCTATAGTTAATCTTGAGGAAGTGGAGGAATCTTCTCTAATAGATATAAAGGTAGCGAAAACACATGATCTTATTAGTGGTATATTTTCAAAAACTCTTTCAGAATTTTTGAAAGCTAGGCGTATTAAAGCGACGTTGCCAGAAGATTTTGCTGAAGATGTTGATTTTTCTGGTGGCGCGGCAGCTGGTGCTTCTTTATCAGCAGCTACTGAAGTTGTCGTTGAAAAAAAGCATAAACTTACTGAATCTGGTAAGAAATTACTTATTAGTATTAAAAAAGGTAAGATTTATGAAGTTGAATCTATTTTAGCGCGTAAACCAGAATTAGCTATAGAAGGAAATGAAGAATCAACTATTCTTTCTGATGCTGCTTTTTTTGGGCATGTAGGTATTTTAGAATTAATCGTAAACGCACTTAATAAACTTACAACTGAAGATATTATTCTACGAGATTATTATGGGCGTGCAGTTGGCAAAGGTAAAGATAATAAACTTCCTGCACTCCTTTGGGCTGCAGTAAATGGAAAACTTGATGCTTTAAAATATTTATGTTCAATAGATGGTGTAAAATCATCTTTAAAATTAATAGATCTTGAAGAAGTTATTGCAGAAGTATTAGTTAGTCACGAAATTGAAAAAAAACCAAATCCGTATAAAGAAATAGCAGACTTTTTGCAATTGATTCATGCGGAATTTTTACCTGCAGCTAAAGTTATGGAATCTAGTGTTAAAGCTCCAGTCGAGGGTGCAGCCACAACAAATAGAAATCAAGTTAAAACATTAAGCAAAGCTATTCATGCTGGTGATGCTGCCAAAGTTAAAAGTATATTAACTATAGATCCAATCCTCGCTGCGAATGGTAACTCTAAGAAATCAATTTTTTCAGAAGCTACGTGCTTTGGTAATCTTGAAATTGTAAAATTAGTTATGGCAAACTTACCTCCCGATTATGACTACGGTCAATTATTAGGTAGTGGCATTAATCAAAATTCAGCAGTGCTTATGTCTGCATTAGCAGGCAAGATGGATATTCTTAAATTCTTGCTTTCAAATACAAGAATTCTTCATTTAATTGCATCAAGAGACATATTATGGGCGATTAAAAAAATAGAAGATTTTGTTTTTGAAGAAGAGCTAGATGTTGAAAAAAAATATGATTGGCCATTTCATCAATTTAAAGTACCTATACCGATTTATATTAAAATTTATGATTTTTTAAATCACGTATATTATAACCATGCAGCAAAAGCCATGGTTCCAAAATCAGCATGGGATCGTTATATGGATTGTCATGTCCCTGGACGTGGTATGATGTTATTTACTCCTCGACCAGCTGAAGCTGGAATCAAAAGAAGAATTGATGAAACAGAAGAAGATTTTGATCTTAGTTATAGTTCAACTCTCTGACGGTCGTGGAACAGTTAGTTTTTTGATCAAATGAAATATCCGAGCCGCAACCGTTAGGGAGCTGAACTGTTGCTGATTCGTTTTCTACGTGTTTATATCGTCATTATAGATAGGGTTTGTTATACTGAACTATCTTTTTTAAATAGGAATTAACTTGAGTCTATTGCCCCAATGCCCTATCTGTAGTTCAGAATATACTTATGAAGATGGCAATATGATGATTTGTCCAGAATGTACTCACGAATGGAACAATGAAGTAACCACAGACGTTGAAGATGATAAAAGAATTATCAAAGATGCAAATGGGCAGGTTCTGCAGGATGGCGATACTGTTACCGTGATAAAAGATCTAAAAATAAAAGGATCATCGCAAGTTGTTAAAGTAGGCACTAAAGTTAAATCTATTCGCCTAGTTGATGGCGATCATGATATTGATTGCAAAATTGAAGGAATTGGACCGATGCAATTAAAATCTCAGTTTGTTAAGAAAGGATAGTTTAATCGACTAATGTAGGGTGGCCCTTGTAGCCTTGATGCAGCGCA
>CAMDMN010000119.1 GCA_945901965.1 Legionella genomosp. 1
TTTAGAAAATGAACTAAATGAACGAATCCGTTCCTATTATGAAACACTTATCTCCAAACAAACCCCTGAGCAGAAACGGGTTATCAATCAGGAAATAACCAAGGCAACTATTTTTATGGAGCAACCCTCAGACCATTTAAAAATATTGAATATCCCATCCTCGCAGAAACAAGCGTGGATTGATGAGCTTTCAATTAAATATGGTTTGGAATTTGATGATACGGCTGAATTTTTAGCCTACATTTATCGTCAATTGGATATCACTCCAGACCAAGCTCATATCACCCAATTTTCTATATTACATGAACCTAGGCCGCTTATAGAACCATTACCATTAGATATCCCTGATAGTGCTCTAGTAATATTACCTTCACCACTTGAGATAGTAATAGCAGTTCCCATCCCACGCTATCACGAGCGATTTAGTGCGTTATCAACGCCAGGTATTATCCTTCTGGATTTAAGCGCTAGCAATCTGAGCAAACTTACACCCATTGAAATAGAAGGACTCTTTCGTCAATTGAGTTATATTCCTAAGACCATCACCACAATTAGTTTCAGAGGTAATGGATTTCAGAATACGGATGCAACAACAATAAGTGCATACCTCGCTTTTACTAAAGCACTTTGCTACATCCCTAATCACATAACAACTCTTTATTTATCTGACAATGGCTTTGAGTTTTTTACCCATGAACAGCTCCAAGCCCTCTTCTTAACAACACCAAGAACTGTGAAATCGGTATGTTTAGTCGATGGTGAGCCATTATTAAGCATTACAGATCATATAGAACGCATCAACTGGCCTCAAAGTTTTAACAATATGGCTGTTAAAGGTCTGGGTAACTTTATGAAAATAGCACATGAAATATTGAACGATTATACCAAAGATGATTCTCAACTATTAAGGATTGTAACGTTCCATTGGAATCGACATTATACAACACAGGTAGCAGCAATTGTGGAAAGGATTGGAATTAAACCTACAACTAAATCTATATCTTTATACCGTGATAATGAAGAGCTAATTGCTGATCTTGCTCGCATTAACATTGCAAACCACAGCGGTTCTCTTGCAACGCGCTATACTTTTTTAGCACGTCACCCCACAAGAAGAGAAACTACGGATGCTAGCCCTAATATTTCAGTCGAATTGGAAATTTAGGAAATTCGGTCTTGGTGTGCTGTAATTTACACCTGGTTGCGTAATTATTTGGCGAGCATGTGAATTTTAAAATCACCGACTTAGGTATGAAATTGGGGTATTTTAAAGGCCGCAATAATGGAGTGTGTGCAGGAATTACTATGGCTTGGATTTCAGCCTGCCTAACAAGTGAGGAGCAGGAAGCAAAGTACCTGCGTTTTACTAAGGAAATAGCTGATCAAGGCTCTAATCTATTAGATAAAATTACGAAAATGCAAAGCAAGGTTTCTAGAAAAGAAAAGCTAAGCGAGGATGATAAAGAGTTATTTCAGTACATCGCTTTTTATGAACAAATAGCTTTGTATTTAAGCCCTGGTATTTATCCAAAACTATTTGGTAAGTCAATTAATGATTTAGATATAGAGATCGTTTCGCAAATTGCAAACTCAGTTCCCCTCCAAGAAAAAGGAGGCCTGAGCGTTGTTTATTCTGATCCTGGCATTTATACAAAAGATGAGTTGATTACTTATTTAACCATGATTACTGAATTACTTCCCTCTGATGCAGGAACTATTGCTCTCTCATTAAGTAATCATAACCATAGTCTAGGCCTAATTTACAACCATAAAAATCACTCTTGGAAGTTTATGGATATCAATCAAGGTAATCCTCAGGAACTAACTATAAACGTCCTTGCGGAAAAAATTCTTAACGGGTTTAATATTCCTGAGCGCACTCTAAGGCATGAATTCACTGCAATAAATACAATCGTTATTTCAGCTGATGAGCCCTTAAAGCGGGATTCACTAAAAACCAGCCTTCAAGCATTAAAAGAAGAATATAGAAAGCTAAAACCAATAGGGCCATTAGCTGAAAGAGAGGGCGAGGTTAATTTACTTTGGATTTCATCTCTGATTGGCGATAAAGATGTAGTCAAAGCCTGCCTTGATGCAAAAAATGATATAAATCAGGCCAATGAAAATGGCGCAACGCCACTTCTTATGGCCGCCCAAAATGGTCATGTAGATGTTGTTAATGCATTACTTGCTAAAGAAGGCATTGAACTAAATAAGGCCTTGCCAGCTGGTGAAACACCACTATATATGGCTGCTGAAAATGGTCATGTTGAGGTTGTTAATGCATTGCTTGCTAAAGAAGGTATTGATCTAAATAAAGCGGATCAATTTGGCATCACACCACTTATTATAGCCACCACAAATGGTCATGTTGAGGTTATTAAAGTCTTACTGGCTGAAGCAAACAAGACAATACCAGATACAGAGGTAATTTTTGCTTTAATTAATGAGGAAGATTGCGCTCACCAGACAACACTATCAAAAGTAATTTAAGAAATACAACATACCTGTAAATCCTAATACAGCTGCGTGTTTATGATACAATAAAAATTAACGAGAATTTTTGTCTAGGCAAGGCTTGTACTTCCATCTGCGCCAAAGCCTGCCTAATTAATCAATTTACAAGGAGTAATAATGCCTAAATTGGATTCTCACTATTTGTTGATGAGAAAATGAGAGCTAAATCACCAGTTAATGATTTTGATGAAACAGATGCCTTTATTGAACGCGCACGTAAAGCCAACGATGAAGATGATGAGTTTATTGCGCAGTTGAAAATGGTTATGGCTGTTATCTAGCTCGGTTCTATATCGCACTACAATAACACGCTCGATCTTGTACCCGGGTTTTATCAGTAATATACTCTGGTTCAATTTGATTTTGCGTGCAAGGGCCGTGCATTTTTAAAAGTATTTCCAGCTAATTTCATTCATGAATTGCCTATAGGATTTCATGCTGAAAAAGATTTAGAGGTTCTATGATAAGAGTTACAGAAATAAGATTACCCCTTGAGCATAATGAAGCCGATCTGCGTTCAGCCTTGCTTACCAAAATGGGTATTTCTTCACCAGAATTAATTAATTACATCATTTTTAAACGCGCTTACGATGCTCGCAAGCGCCAAGACATCCTTCTTGTATATAGTATTGATGTTGCAACCACTAATGATGCCGAGATTCTTGATCGTTTGCATGCAGATCCACATGTCAATAGTACTCCTGATATGAAATATCGTTTCGTCACTCCTCTAATTCTGCAAAATGTAACGGTTCACAATAACAACAATCAGACAAAGCGACCTATAGTGATTGGCTTTGGGCCTTGTGGATTATTTGCAGGGCTTATCCTTGCGCAAATGGGTTTACGGCCCATTATTTTAGAACGCGGAAAGGTAGTACGTGAACGCACTGTGGATACTTTCGCATTTTGGCGCAAACAGGAACTCAATACGGAATCAAATGTCCAGTTTGGTGAAGGGGGGGCAGGTACTTTTTCAGACGGCAAGCTCTACAGCCAAGTAAAAGATCCTAAACATTATGGACGTAAAGTTTTAGAAGAATTTGTTAAAGCCGGTGCACCTGAAGAAATTCTCTATCTTAGCAAACCACATATTGGTACGTTTAAATTAGTGTCGATGATTGAATCAATGCGTAAGACCATTGAAGCATTGGGTGGTGAAATTCGCTTTCAGCAACGCGTTGAAAAATTGCATATTGAAGTTAATAACCTACCTAATCAGGCGGAAGTTAGACAAGTGCGCGGCGTGATTCTTGAAAGCGGTGAAGAAATTGAAAGTGATCATGTCGTGTTGGCCGTAGGCCATAGCGCTCGTGATACGTTTAAGATGCTTGTTGAACAAAACGTTTATTGTGAACCCAAGCCATTTTCCGTTGGATTTCGTATTGAACACCCACAATCAATAATTGATAAATCTCGTTTTGGAAAATTTGCGGGCAATGAAATTCTCGGCGCTGCAGATTATAAACTGGTTTATCATGCATCAAATAATCGTTCAGTTTACAGTTTTTGCATGTGTCCCGGTGGAACAGTGGTTGCTGCGGCTTCTGAGGAAGGTCATGTTGTCACCAATGGCATGAGCCAATACTCTCGCAATGAACGCAATGCAAATAGCGCAATTGTTGTTGGCATCACACCAAAAGACTTCCCTCATACTTCTGAGCATGGTGGAATTCTAGCAGGTGTAGCCTTACAACGACATTGGGAAAAACAGGCGTTTGAACTCGGAGGCAGTAATTACAATGCCCCAGCGCAGCTCGTTGGTGATTTTATTTCTAATAACCCATCAACTCAATTTGGGACAGCGAAGCCTTCTTATAAACCCGGCATCACGATGGGTGATTTAAGCTCCTGTTTGCCAGACTATGCCATTCATGCCATTCGTGAAGCACTGCCAGCATTTGATAAACAAATAAAAGGTTTTGCCATACATGATGCATTGTTAACCGGCGTCGAAACTCGCACGTCCTCGCCCATACGCATCAAACGAAATGATGCTTATGTGAGTATCAACACTCAAGGGCTGTATCCTGCAGGAGAAGGCGCGGGGTATGCTGGTGGTATTCTTTCTGCAGGAATTGATGGCATTAAAGTGGCTGAAGCGGTGGCTTTAAGTATCAGTCATTCGACTTGTATAGGTGCTAACGTACAAAGGACATAAAAGTACTATTAATTTTAAATTATTAATTCATGAATTTTTAAGCTATTAATGTAGGTATGGTATTACATATAATCCGATAATCACCGATACTAAACTTAATATTGATTAATAATATTATAGTGGTAAACACCGATTCATATCAGTCTAATGTTTGGCATAAATTTTGGTTAAGAGATATCTCAATTTTCATATTCATAAGGTTTATAATGATAATTAAGCGGTTATCCATAGTTTTTTTAATGGTCGTGATGCTTTTTTTTTCAACATCTAGAGCCGATTCACTATCTGTAATAGAAAAACAAATAAGTAAATATATAACTCAACAAAAAGATGAACAGCTTTCTTTATTGGAAAAATTAGTCAATATTAATAGTGGTACTGCTAATATTTCTGGCATTCGCCAGGTTGGAGAAATTTTACGTTTGCAATTTGAGCAGCTGGGATTTAAAACCAGATGGGTAGAAGAACCTGCTAATATGCATCGAGCAGCCACATTAATTGTAGAGCGTAAAGGTACTGCAGGGAAGAAACTATTACTCATAGGTCACTTAGATACAGTTTTTCCAAAAGATAGCTTAGACCAAAAATTTGAGCGATATGGAAATATTGCCACAGGGCCAGGTGTAATTGATGATAAAGGAGGAGATGTTGTTATTCTCTATGCATTAAAAGCGCTGCAAGCTTCTCATGCTCTTGATAATACTACTATTACTGTCGTGTTAACTGGCGACGAAGAAGACTCTGGGAAACCAACAACCATTTCAAGAAAGCCATTATTTGACGCAGCTTATGATAGTGATATTGCTTTAGATTTTGAGTGGGCTATTACTTCTAATACAGCAACCATTGCTCGCAGAGGTATTACTAATTGGATACTTGAAACGCAAGGAAATGAGGCTCACTCTTCAGAAATTTTTCAGAAATCAGCTGGATACGGAGCTATTTTTGAGCTAACACGTATCCTGAATGCTATGCTTACACAACTTTCAGGAGAAAAATATTTATCTTTTAGTCCAGGACTTATTTTTGGGGGAGCGACTATTAATTATGACAAAAATAAGTCGCAAGGTTCGGTTTTCGGAAAAGGTAATGTCATTGCCAGAACTGCAATGACAAAAGGAGACTTACGGTTTTTAACAGTTCATCAAAAACTAGATGCAGAAAAACGAATATTAGCAATCGTGAAAAATCATTTGCCAGGCACTTCTGCTTCAATTAATTTCCAAGATGGAATTCCCGCCATGCCACCCAGTTCTAGTAATTTAGATTTATTGAAAAAATATAGTCGGGTAAGTAGCGACTTAGAATATGGGGCAATTAAACCTCTTGATCCAGGAGCTCGCGGAGCTGGTGATATTTCTCATATAGCATCTATAGTATCTAGTAATCTAGCTGGTTTAGGCGCGTTAGGGACCGGGGCTCATTCAACAAAAGAAACATTGAATATTGATTCGCTACCCATACAGACACAACGTGCGGCCTTACTAATTTACCGACTGACACACGCAAAGGAGTGAACTTTAAAGGCGTCGTTAATTTGGGGTCTGACAAGCATCCGAGTGAAAAGGTACTATAATTGTATTTTAGTGCATAATTATGGAAACATAGAAATGTATTGGGATAAGGTTAGGATGCGTGTGCGTTATAGTCTTTTTCAATAGAAATAGTATATTAGGGGTGGTGTGGACTTCGACCATTTTTATAAAAATGATTAAAGTCCATAATAAGGAGCAATTATGACAATAAAATCCAAATCTTGTAAGAGATTATATCGTTCAACTAAAGACAAGATGATTGCTGGCGTGTGTGGTGGGCTGGCAGATTATTTTGGGATAGATTCTACTTGGATGAGATTAATTTTTCTTGTACTTCTATTGTTGGGCGGCTCTGCATTTTTAGTTTATTTGGTGATGTGGATTGTTGTCCCAAAACGTTAATCTAATTTTGGGTTGAATTACAGAAACGAGGCAAATGCGAACAGGGAATAAAATCGGGTACAGGATGCTGGCACCGTCAAGTTGTGTAAACAACAATCGAAATTGAGCCGCAAAGAGTGATATCCCAAATTTTAGACAGACGTTGCCTGTGTAACAATTTCTTGCCATTGGTTCCATGCACAGAACA
>CAMDMN010000120.1 GCA_945901965.1 Legionella genomosp. 1
AAATGCACAATGCGAATTTAAGCCAATGAAATCTTATTTAAATTTCTTTGACGAAATATTAAATGATTCAGTTGATATTGGGATAGGTGGAGTGACTATCACCGCAGAGCGCGAAAAAGTATATATTTTTAGCCTGCCTTATTTAACAAGCTCGATAAGATATATGACTTATTATAATAGTAAAATTAATTCTATAGATGATATTCGCGGCAAAGTATTAGGGATAACATCAGGCACTATATTCCCATCAATAGCAAAAGCACAATTTGGTGATTCAATTACAATTAAATATTATAAGAATAATTCGCTTATGCTCGACGCATTAGCAAATGAAGAAATAGATGCCACTCTTCTAGATGGACCAAATGCTATTTATTGGGATTCTAACAATAATAAAACTTACAAATTAGTTGGTAAAACATTACAGATGGGATTAGGTTATGGGATAATAGCTAATAATCATAATCAAGATATCATAAAAAGAATAAATGAAGCTTTGCTTGCAATGCAAACTGATGGCAGCTATTTAAAAATTTATAATACCTATTTTAGCGGAATTGAATGAAAATTTGGGTTGATGCTGATGCATGTCCTAAAGCCATAAAAGAAATTTTATTTCGTGCCGCTAAACGCACAGAAATAACTTTAATTTTAGTTGCCAATGCAAATTTAGTTACACCCCCTTCCCGTTTTATCAAAACTATACGTGTCGAACAGGGCTTTGATAGAGCTGATGATTATATTGTAGAGAATATGGTAGAAAATGATCTTGTTATTACTGCTGATATTCCACTAGCAGCATCTGTTGTTGCCAATAAAGGTACTGCTTTAAACCCGCGCGGAGAAGCATATACAGAAAATAATATTAAACAGCGCCTAAGCATGCGTGACATAAGAGAGCAAATACGAGGTAGTGGCGTAAATATTGGTGGGCCTGCAACTTTAAGTACAAAAGAAAAAACATCTTTTGCCAATATTTTAGATAAAATTCTAGCTAAATCAGGTAAAATTTAATATTTCCTTCAAGGAGTAAATTAATAGTGTTTCAAGAATATGCGAATACGGTCACTACATCACATCATGATCTTATTATTAAATGGAAAAAAGATGGTCAGAAGCTAAATTCCACCTATCCCCTACCATCTGCAAATACTCAAATTAATAGTCAAAAAATAACAAAATATAACCATTTCTTAGAAATTGTTGAAGAGAACCATGCCTTTAATTATTTATTATGGCATGCTGAAGATAGAGCGAGACGCGAAGATAAAGGATTTGAATTTGTATATCAAGCCAAACGGGAAATAGACCATTATAATCAACAACGCAATAATCGAATGGAAGCAATGGATGAATGGTTATTCATTGAGCTTCAACCCTCTAATAACGCTTTATGCAAAGTACACTCTGAATCACCAGGAATGATGATAGATAGGTTATCTATTTTAGCGCTTAAGGCATACCACATGAAGCTGCAAACAGAGCGTTTAGATGTTGACCAGGAACATATTCAACTCTGCCAAACTAAATTACACACTATTAATGCGCAAAAAAAACAATTACAAGAGTGTTTGCACTTATTGTTAATTGCTATCAACGAGAAAACTGAAACTTTTAAAATTTATCACCAGTTTAAAATGTACAATGATCTTAAACTTAACCCTGAGCTCTACCAAAAGAAGGATTAACTCGTGCATTATCAGCGCTAAATTGACAAGATCTTTCCATTTCTTGTGATCTAAATAAACCTAAGTTTGTTACTATACCTCTAACTGTAGTTAATGAACTAGGTTGACTTTTAAAAGGATTATTAACCGTTAAATCCACCACTTCTGGTGATAATTTTAAAGAAATATCTTCTGGTTGTAATTTAAGCTTATCTTCAGTTAATAAACTTACTCCAGGCTCTGAAGCATTTGGTTTGTCGCGGCCAAAACCACGAGCATAAGCCCTAAGGGCGAGAATTGTTGCAAAAATTGGGGCGCTAATTATCGTAAACATTATCATTATATTACTATCATGATAATGGCCGTCACGACCTAATTCCTGATAAGAATTTAAGACAAAATCAACGACTTTCTGACCTTTATTTACACCTGAGAAAAAAGATCTTGCCACTTCAAAGGTCTCTTGAAAAATAAATTGAGGAGAAGAATCAAGAACCAATCCGTCACTAATAGACTTAGATACAATTGAAAAATCTACCGTATCCTTTATTGGTGAAGGTTTTAAATTCTGAACTTCGGCAATTTTAGATTTAACTGCTGTAAGTAACTCATATAATTGGGCATTAGCAGTATTCCTATGCGGCCTTGGTTCTTGTAAATATGTATTATGCGTTTTTATTGAATAAGCTAAAAGGCCAATTAAGCACGCTAACCCTGATGTTACACATGCAATAACAAAAATAGGGGAAACTGGCGCAAATAATAGAGAGCTGATAGTTGCTGTAGCGAACATAAAACTTGCTACAACTCCATATGCTGTTAAACCATTTTTTAATCCCGCAAGCCACACAGAAGGTCCAGATAATTGAATAAGCTCATCTGCGATTTTTTGCTTTTCCTCATATTCCTTCATTTTAGATTCAAGATCTTCCATTAAGTCTTTCTGCAAACCAACAACTATAGATTCAGTATGAGGGGCAATCTTTTCTTCTGATAAAGAAAGCGAGAGAGATTCTAAATTAGCAAATAGTTTACCAAGCTCTTTGCCACAAAGAGCTAACTCAATCTTGGCTTCGGTAATAATTAATTCACGCTGATAATCATGTTCCTCATAAACCCGAGTGGCGATAGAAAGCATGACATAAATTGATGAAATAATTGTCATCGCTATAAGAAGTTCTGGCGCTAGTGTTACTACACTTAAAACACCCATATATAAATACATACCATCAACCACACCACTATAAAAGTTTGATGCAAATCCAGTATATCTTAAACGAGGAGACTGCCTCTTAATTCTTGCATTAAATTTCTCACTAACATTTTTATCAATAACGTCCGTATCTTGGATTTCTTTAAGTAATTTATTATTAGATGTCATCATTTTCTTACGTTCATCTCGCATTGAACGTAACCACATACGATTTAATATTGATATACCACCCAAAACAAGACCCAATGGAAGAATCATAGAACTTAAATTTTGATCTGATATTGAATCAAAGGCTAAAAGAGTACTACGTATACCTTTATATGCATTTTTCAAACTCTTCATTGCATCTCGGCAATATGGCCAAATAGATACTATAAATTTCTTAAAACTTGAGTCATCTTTACTCTTTTGTTCACTAAATACATTGGCCATTAAACTTAAAGCAACAATACTTATAGATTCAAGACCTACAACAAACATACCAGCTGGCGTCACCATCCATTCATGCATCACATCAGCTGTTGATATATCAGTATTAGTATTTAATATGTCAAAGAAATATTTAATCATACTGTTAGAAAGGCTCACACCATCTAAGATGCCAAATAGGGCGTGAATTTGTATAATTTTATTTACTTGCTTTGCGGTCACAACGTGAGGAGCATCAGATTTAACGATGTTAGGTTTTGGTGTTTTTCTTTGATCTGGTTTTATCGCAGTAGTCATTATAATTATGATCCGCGGCTAAGATTGAGCGGATTCTACATGTAAATTAAGATAATGACAAGGCCTTTTTCAAATTGATTTAAAACTCGCCAAATAATATTGCGGGTTCTGTAATTTTACCATAAAATAATACATAAAATACAGACGGTTAAGCGAGCGACATTTTGAGTAAGTATTAAGGAGATTTAATGCGGGGTTTTGTAATTGTCTTTTGCCTTTGGTCATTATTAGCTGGAGCTTCTATGGCAATATCTAATGAAAAAATATTATTTGGCTACATTGAAAAAGCAACTTTAGTAGATAAAGATTTAACTTTATCAGCTAAACTTGATACTGGTGCTAAATCTGCATCCTTAAATGCTAACAATATTGTTGAAATTGAGGTTGATGGGAAGCCGTATCTAAGCTTTATTGTTCCTAGTAAAGAAGGTGATATTAATTTTAAATGCGAGTATATTGGTGAAGTGAAAATTAAAAGCCGGTTTGGGGAGCATTTAACAAACCCCTTATTAAGAAAAGCTATAAAACGCCCAGTTGTACTTATGCATATTAAATTAGCCGACAAAGAGCGTGTTATTAGGGTTAATCTAACCAATCGCAAACGTTTTATTTATCCTTTACTTTTGGGCAGAGAGGCTATTATTGCCTTTGATGGGATAGTCGACCCATCTAAGAAATACACCCACAAAAGGGACAAAAAATGAACTCAACCAATCGCCATTTATATGGTCTTATCATCACCCTTTTCATTATTGGCTTCTCTTTTTTTTGCTACCGCCATTTTATCCTTGAAGTACCACTAACAGATAGCGAAAATGTTAATAGTTGGATGATTGAAGCTAATCTTAAGTTTAAGGGGGATAAAAATGTCCCGGTAAAGGCAAGCTTCACCATACCTTATATGCCACCTTATTTTGCTATCCTTGATGAATATTTTATTTCACATAACTATGGCGTCACTACCACTTTAAATGGCTATAACCGGGAAACTGTATGGTCAATTAGAAGAAGCACGGGGCCACAATCACTTTATTATAGGGCTATTTTTCGTGAAACTGATAATTATGAATCTTATTTGCCAAAACCACATTTACAAAAATTGCTCCCACTTGAGGAAAATATTAAAACAGCTGTTGATACTATAATCGGCCAAGCGCGATTTTCTTCAGCCGATATACAAACATTTACCCAAAGCACCATCAAAGAACTCAATAAAAATGAAGGGAATGCTAAATTATTAGTAGGAACTATCAATGATGAAAACTTGGTTAATGCCGCAGTAACCGTATTAAATCATGCTAAAATATACAGCATTCCTGTACTAGGAATTCGCCTTAGTCAACAATCTAAAGCTGAATTTAAATTATTACTTGCAGTTTTTAATGGTAAAGGATGGATTTATATTAATCCTCGCAATGGTGCTGCTGGTTTACCAAAAGACTTTCTTGTTTGGCAATATGGTAATACTAAAGTATTTGATGTTATTGGGGGTAAAAAACCACAATTTAATATTACTGTATCACCTACACCTGTTAACGCGCTAAGCATGGCTAAAATCAGGGGAACGCAAACTGAATCACAATTATTGCGCTTCTCATTATTGCAACTACCAGTATCTATGCAAGAAACCTATAAAATTTTACTAACTGTTCCGATAGGAGCATTTATTATTTTATTATTACGTAATTTTATCGGTCTTAGCACTTTTGGTACATTTATGCCGGTACTAATAGCCTTAGCTTTTCGTGAAACACATGTGATCTGGGGAATAACTTTATTCACCATTATTGTCTCCTTTGGACTATTAGCAAGATTTTACCTAGACCAATTACGATTACTTTTAGTGCCAAGGCTCGCAGCTATTCTTACTATTGTAATATTACTAATGATCTTAATATCTGTTCTCAGTCAAAATTTAGGCCTTGAGTCTGGTCTCTCTGTGGCCCTATTCCCCATGGTTATTCTTACAATGACAATTGAAAGAATGTGTATAACTTGGGATGAACGCGGAGCTGCTGTAGCAATAAAATATGGCGTGGGATCTTTAATCGCTGCTGTTATTGCTTTTGCAGCTATGGGCGTTGCTCCTATGCAATACTTAATGTTTGCATTTCCTGAGCTTTTATTTGTGTTACTAGCTCTTATATTATGGTTTGGACAATATCGTGGTTATCGCTTATTAGAATTATTCCGCTTTAATGCATTAGCGGGATCAAAATAATGTGGAATATTTATCAAAAACTTCGTAAGCGTGGAGTTTTAAACATCAACCAACGTAATAGCGATTATGTTTTACGCTACAATAAGCGTAAACTTTATCCATTAGTCGATGATAAATTA
The DNA here is from genome assembly GCA_945901965.1 of Legionella genomosp. 1. GTDB lineage: Bacteria > Pseudomonadota > Gammaproteobacteria > Legionellales > Legionellaceae > CAMDMN01. The sequence goes on from CAMDMN010000120.1 coordinate 5,947, forward strand.
AAAACCAAAAGATTGGCGATACAAGCAGGCATCGCTGTGCCGTCACTATATGGCTTAATTGAAACCGAACATCACATAAAAAAATTAGAAGAGTTATTAATTCCATATAATGATTTTGTTATTAAGCCTGCGCGAGGTGCTGGAGGCGATGGAATAGTTGTTATTACCGATCGCGTTTTTGGGCGTTATCGTCAGGTTAATGGTAAGTTACTTACACTAAATGAGCTTGGCTACCACCTTTCGCGCTTACTTTCAGGAGCTTATAGTTTGGGCGGCTATAGTGACTACGCCATTATTGAGCGCCGTGTAATTGTAGATCCAGTTTTTGCCGAAGTAAGTTATGAAGGCGTTCCTGATATTAGAGTTATCAACCTATTAGGCTATCCTGCCATGGCAATGGTACGCCTACCTACACGCTTATCAGGTGGCAAAGCAAATTTACATCAAGGTGCTATTGGGGTTGGGATTAATATTGCTAATGGCCTTACTCTTGGTGGAGTATTTCATAATGATCCGATTGATTATCACCCTGACACTCTTAAGCCAATAGTTGGTCTAGAAGTTCCGTATTGGGATGAAATTTTAGAAATTGCCGCCAGTTGCTATGAATTAACTGGTCTTGGCTATCTTGGCGTTGATATAGTTTTAGATAAGGAAAAAGGCCCGATGATGTTAGAGCTTAATGCCCGTCCTGGATTAAATATCCAAATCGCTAATAGAGAAGGCGGGTTAGAACGCTATAAAATCATAGAAGAACACGCGGCTCTAGGTAAAGAATCAATTGCTGCTAGGGTTTTATTTAGTAAGGAGCAATTTGGTCGTTAAGATTTTGGTGGTGGTGGGCAC
>CAMDMN010000121.1 GCA_945901965.1 Legionella genomosp. 1
AGAAGTTGGAATTAAATCTTTAGCTTATGATCTTCCTGAAAAAACAACTGAAGATGAACTTATAGATTTAATCAATCAACTAAATAATAGTGATGAAATTAATGGCATTCTTGTTCAGCTACCTCTTCCTGCCCATATATCTAGTTCAAATATTTTAGAGCATATTTCGCCTAAAAAAGATGTTGATGGTTTTCATCCATTTAATTTAGGCCGTCTAGCACAAGGCAATCCCCTGCTTAGACCTTGTACACCCTTTGGTATTATTCAATTATTAAACTATTATGATATCAATCTGTTAGGCAAGCATGCTGTAGTGATTGGTGCTTCAAATATAGTTGGACGCCCAATGGCATTAGAATTATTACTCGCTAAAGCCACAGTTACCATCTGTCATTCTGCTACTAAAAATTTAAAAGAACATATTCGCGTGGCTGACATTATAGTAGTAGCGGCAGGCTCGTATAATGTTGTTAAACCTAACTGGCTTAATAGCGAACAAGTTTTAATTGATGTAGGGATCCATCGTCATCAAAATGGTGCTATTCATGGCGATATTGACTTTAACGAAGCCATTAAAAAGGTTAAGTGGATAACGCCTGTGCCCGGTGGTATTGGGCCGATGACTATTGCCACCCTATTACAAAACACCATGTATGCCGCAAATATTAAAGACATCTAATGATTAAAGCATGCGTTGCTAACCTTTATCTTAATTTTTATCAACGATATGCAAGACCACTGATTGCAGCTTCTAATTCGTACTTTCTTTGATCACAATCCCATATCACTCGCTCCCAATCTCCATAGGGAATAAGTTCGTGATTTAGAATAGCCGTTTTTAGGGAAATGAAGCCCTCTCTTTCAGCTATTAGAGCCGCAACCAAAGGCAATCTACCCCACGTTCTTCCCCTCTCATCCGCGTAATCTTCTGGGATCTCTTCGAGAATGTCCTCATCAATATTATAAAGATGCAGATTAATATCAGCATTCGCTAATCCAAACCTACTTCTATTAAGGAGCTCTTGTGCAATACGAGCTGAACCAAGCCTGGCTGCCATCATGAGGGCGGTTTCACCGTCTTTATTCCTTGCATTTACGTCTATATCTGGCAAGGTGAGTAAATCTCCTAGGGTTTTTAGGCTATCTTCCTCTACAGCCATAAAAATTACTGTTTGTGCTAGGTTAGGCATGTTTGCTCTTTTAAAGTTAATGTTGGTTTAATTATAACTTATATTTGCAAATAGTTCTAATTTTTTCAAGTAACCACTTTATTAATAAAACATGGCGTAAATATCTTAAATTCAATCATACCTGCACTATTAACACGATATTAAAAACAATCAAGCACCACTAGTGGGCATAATACTTCCATGTTGATTTATTTTTTGATACAATGCGCCGAACTTACCACTTTTAAAACTTATAAAGGGGCTTCTGATGAAAAGACCAGTAGGATCAATAGAAACTATATTAAACCTTGATAGCGTTCGTCAAACTAAGCTTAAAATGCTTGCAGACTATATTGCATTGTTGCAAAGTAATATTGAATCAAATAATGATAAGACCCAGGCTGAAAACATTTATGACAAACTAAAATCTCTCTATGCTGTTCTTAATGATTGGAATACGAAAAATAATAAGGAAACCTCGAGTGTTTATTTTGACAATCCATTTGACCAATGTATAGACGCAACTCTTAGCTTGATAGCATCTAAAACTAAAGAAGAACAGAACTATAACCTCGCAAATTTTCTTAAAACAGCAAACAGCCTTAATTGTAATACAAATGTACAAAAATTAGGCGTGGCTATGTTAGCATTAAGTATAGTAATGATAGGAGTAATATTATTTATTCCTCTATTAATCCCAGAAGCTTTAATGTTATCTATAGCAGCTTCCACAGCAGCAGCTTCAACAACTTTAGCATCAAAAATGTTATTTAATGTTTGGTTATTATCTTCTTTAAGCCCATTATTACTCGCTGCCTCCAGATCAATGATAGGAGATCCCAGTCCAACCCTAGCCAAACCAATGCTCTCGTTACATAATGTATTTTTTAAGCAAGCTCCAGATAAACAGAGTTCAATCGTTGCTGATAACATATCAGAAACAAACTTGGAACGTACATACGAGTGCTAAATAACTAATTAAGCCATGTTGGATAAATTCTAAAGATTTTTACTTTATATCAAAATTATCCCAATCGAACTCGCCGTCAAGCTCATCATCTAATTCTTCTTTTAGACGACGGCGTTCAATACGATCTTCAAGCATTTTTCTGACTTGTTTTTTATGTTTTAACTCATCTTTATCTTCTTCAAAGTCAAAATCATAAAAACTATTATTGCTGTCATGATCTTTATGTAAACTCATTACTATCCCCATATTTTTATACCTACAGGTAAATTATAGTTCATAATAAAAATATTTGTGAAAACATGATGGAATTCGAGCAGGGCAAGAGCATTAAAGTTTAAAAATAACACGCGTAGGGTGGTGCAATCTGCTGCGTGCCCCCCATAACGACAAGATGAGCTCGACTGGTGGGCACGTCGTTGCACTCCTTTGCGCCACCCTACATGACGGTGTACTATTTTTAAACTTCGATGATCCTTGATGGTAATGATATGGCTGCATCCAGGCTACATAAATTTTCATAATCTTTCCTTATTATTAATTATTATTATAATTTGTAGACAATGCATAATAACTTTATACTCTAGAAATTATCTGAATCTAATATGTCGAAATGCTAAGTTATCAACACGGTTATCACGCAGGAAATTTTGCTGATGTAGTAAAGCACTTTACTTTAACTCGTCTTCTCAATTACATGATTGGCAAAGAAAAACCACTATTTTATCTAGAAACTCATTCTGGCCGTGGGATTTATGACTTAAAAGATAAAAAAGCAATGAAGACAAGAGAAGCTCTTCAAGGAGTCGAACTTCTCTTTAACCAAAAACAAAAATTACCTGATCTATTTAATTTATATCTTAAAGAAATTGCAGCATTAAATGCTGATGATAAATTACGCTATTACCCTGGATCTCCTTCTATTGCTATATCTAGTCTTCGCCAACAAGATAGATTGTTTTTTGCAGAATTACATCCTCGTGAATTTGAACATTTAAAGGATTTAAAGCGCAAATCTAAGCATACAACTTTTAGCAATATTAATGGGTTAGAGCTACTAAAATCTATGCTTCCGCCACCTGAGCGGCGCGGCTTAATTTTTATTGATCCTTCTTTTGAAATTAAATCTGAATATAAAGATTTACCTGTTTTAATAAAAACAGCATATGATCGTTTTCCCACAGGAGTATATTGTATTTGGTATCCAATTGTTGCAAATAATTTGTACCTTCAATTACGCCGTGGTTTAGATAAAATTTCTCCTGATAATAAATTATTAATTGAATTTTATTTAAATGATCCTGCTAATGCAGGAATGACTGGATGTGGATTATATATAATTAACCCGCCTTATTTACTTAAAAACGAAGTTAAATTAGGATTAGATGCATTAGTTGAGATCTTTAATCCCTCATCTTCATCTTTTCTCATAGAAAGCTAGGGGACTTTATGCCTATTTATCCAATTAAAGCTTTTAATGATAATTATATATGGGCAATAACTAACGAGAGAAAACATAGTTTTACTTGCGTTGATCCAGGAGACGCTCTGCCAGTTATTGCTTATGCAAAATCTACTTCCTTAAAACTTACCGATATTCTTATAACTCATCATCATGCTGATCATACTGATGGAGTTGCAGAATTATTAAAAATAGATCCAAAAATCAACGTATTTGGACCAATTGACCGAAGGCTCCCACAAGTTAATGTTCCTGTTCGCGATGAAGATATAATTCATATTGATAATTTAAGTTTTCGTGTAATAAGTACACCTGGACACACAAGCACTCATATATCTTATCAAGAACATACAAAAGCATGGTTATTTACTGGCGATACTTTGTTTTCAGCGGGATGTGGGCGGGTATTTGATGGCACAATTGAACAATTGTACCATTCAATAAATCTTTTAAAATCTATGCCTAAAGATACTAAAATATTCTGCGGTCATGAATATACTCGCGCCAATTTAAAATTTGCAGCAACAATTGAACCTAATAATCAAACCATTTTATCTTATATCAAACATTTAAGAGAAAATGAAAACCAATGTTCACTACCTTCAACCATAGAACTTGAACGCAAAATTAATCCATTTATGCGAACTGATTCGTTAGAACTAATTGAATGCGCTCGAGAGCAAGGTATTAACCCATCTGATTCGCTTGAAATATTTAAATTTTTACGTGAAAAGAAAAATATGTTTTCTTAATTATATTGTAACTCCAAAGGTAAGTCATCCCAAGTGCATAATAGCTGCACGTCATCCAGAGCGCGTGTTTTTTGCGCGAAGGATCTCCTGAATGCTGCACAATTTTGAGTAAATGGAGATCCCTCGTTGCACTCGGGATGACGTGCAGCTATTACGCGCTCAGGATGACGATTAGTTCAAATTTAATCCTATTTGTCTGGCACCACATCTATAAGGTATATTTTTTTTGAATTTTTTAGTAAACTACACGACCAATGATTAAAATCAGGTTGCTAGCTTGAAGGTTAGGTCACTGTTATTATTATATTTTTTCTATATTCTATCTGGTTTATGTATATTTATACCTGTAGTAGAAGCACAAACAGCGCCTAATGTATGGGAAGTTTTACGTAGACAATTTGTACTAAACCATGAAGTTACTCAACCAGAAGTCATCAATCAAATTCACTGGATTGCAGCCCACCCAAGCTATTTACAAAAATTAGCGCTTAAATCTGAACCATACATTTATCATATAGTTACCGAAATAAGAAAAAGAAAATTACCAGGTGAACTTGCCCTAATCCCAATGATAGAAAGCTCATATGATCCATTCGCTTATTCAGGAATGGGAGCTGCAGGCCTATGGCAACTTATGCCTGGAACAGGAACTGATTTAGGCTTAAAACAAGACTGGTGGTATGACGGGCGAAGATCTATTGGGCCGTCAACCAATGCAGCGCTTAATTACTTGGCTTATTTAAATAATTTTTTTAATGGAGATTGGTTACTATCTTTTGCAGCCTATGATTCCGGCGAAGGAACAATGTCTAGAATTATCAAAAACTCTGGAATAAAAAATAAAACTCCAAGCTTTTGGTCCCTAAAAGTACCTCAAGAAACTAAAGCTTATATCCCAAGATTACTAGCTTTAGCTGAAATAATTCAAAATCCTGAGCGCTACAAAATTCAATTACCAGATATTCCCCATGCACCATATTTTGAAGAAGTAAATATCGGTAGCCAGATTGATCTTAATCATGCGGCAAAATTAGCAGGTATTTCTTATAAAGATCTTATAAAACTTAACCCAGGCTTTAACCGCTGGGCAACGGCACCATATCACCCTTTTAAGCTCTTAATACCTGCGAATAAAGTTGAAAGTTTTAGTCGTAATTTAGCTAATGTTCCTGAAGATAAACGTGTAAGCTGGACTAGGCACCAAGTTAGTGCTGGCGATAATCTAGCCATAATTGCGCAACAATATCATACTACAGTAAATTTAATTAAAGAGTTAAATCAACTAAAAACCAACTCGATTAAAAAAGGCCAATTTATTCTCATTCCTAGCTCTAAAAACACCACTATATTGACAACTAATAAAGCTATCGAACCAATTAAAACTCAACATTTTATTGCTACCCAGCAATATAAAGTTCTACATATTGTGCAAACAAATGAATCTTTTAAAGACTTAGAAAAAAAATATACCGTCACTATAAAAGATATAAGAAAATGGAATAATTTAAACGATAATTCACCTATTAAAATTGGACAACAGCTTATTATTTGGAAATTATCCAAACCAACTGGCATATACACAGTTAAGTCTGGGGATACTTTAAGTATTATTGCTATAAACCATAATACAAATACATCGTCTCTGATCCAATTAAATCCTGGAATTAATAATAAACCACTTCATCCTGGACAAAAAATTACACTAGGGTAAAAACTTAACACCAAATGCCGTCATCCCGAGTGCAACGAGGATCTCTATTTGCAGAAAATTGTGCAGCATTCAGGAGATCCCTCGTTGCACTCGGGATGACGTATCTTGAACTAGAGATGACGTAGTACCTTAAACTCGGGATGACGTACCTTAGGAGTTACGTAAAAACACCTTTGGGCTTGATCAAACCAAATAAGTTTCATCCCACCTTTAAATCATGTGTTATACTTAAATTACAGTTATTAATTTATATTATTTAATGAAACTACTATTTGATTTTTTTCCCATATTACTTTTTTTTATTTGCTATAAATATTATGGTATTTATGCAGCCACTGCGGTTGCCATGGCTGCGTCTTTATTGCAAGTTATTGTGCATCGCCTCAAAAACCAAAAATATGAAAAGATGCATTTAATTAGCATGGGGCTTATCATGGTTTTAGGTGGAGCCACTTTATTTTTTCATAATCCATGGTTTATTAAATGGAAACCAACAGGGATTTATTGGATCTCAGCTATTGTGTTTTTAGGATCTGAATTTTTTGGTAAATCTAATTTAATCAAAAAAATGATGTCAGGAAATATTAATTTACCACTAAAAATATGGGTAAGATTGAATAGAGCATGGGCCATATTTTTTATCTTAATGGGCGCTATAAATATTTATGTAGCCTATAATTATGATACTGATGTTTGGGTTAATTTTAAATTATTTGGTGGC
>CAMDMN010000122.1 GCA_945901965.1 Legionella genomosp. 1
AAACATGCCATAACTTCTAAAGTTGGCATATTTTTTTCTAAAAGATCGGCAAAACGTAAAATACATTCGGCTCGTTGTGCAACATTAGTTTGACTCCAAGCTAATTTAGCATCTTTTGCATTATTTAAAGCTAAATTAACATCATCATAAGTTGCTTCAATTAGAGTTCCGATAACCAGAGAACTATTTTGTGGAGATAAAACCTTAAGGCCTTTGTCTTTAGTAGTAGTTTTTTTATTAGCTACAATTGGCTCTGCATGCCATTTTGTTATATCAATTTTCACTATCTTCTGCTGAAATTCTTCACGAAATTTTCTATCGCTAAAATCAATACCTAAAGAATTTTTCCTAACTGGTTGAAAAATTGCAGCAGGCAATGGAATATTTAAATTTATTTTATCTAATAATTGACAAGCTCGAGCCACAGGATCAAAAACCAACTCTTCAATAGGAGCCGTAGAATCAGCAATTCTATTTACAAAAGATGAATTTGCTCCATTTTCAAGTAAACGACGCACTAAATAAGGTAATAAATCATTATGACTGCCAACAGGTGCATAAATCCTACAGGGGATCCCAAATTTAGCTTTTGGTACAATTTCCTCATATAATTCAGCACCCATACCATGCAAACATTGAAATTCAAAATCACGATAATCGCCGACAATATTTAAAATCATCGCTACAGAATAAGCATTATGAGTTGCAAATTGTGGATAAATCGCATCGGTCATGGTCATTAATTTCTTAGCACACGCTTGAAATGATACGTCAGTAAATACCTTATGGGTAAAAACAGGATAATCACTTAGCCCGTCCATTTGCGCTTTTTTAATTTCACTATCCCAATAAGCACCTTTAATTAAGCGTACCATCATTCTTTTATGCTTAGATCTTGCTAAATCAGCAACCCAATCAAGCAAATAAAATGCTCTCTTTAGGTATGATTGAATCGCCATGCCAAAACCATTCCAATCATTTAAACTTGGATCATTAAATACACGCTCAATAAGATCCAAAGATAGATCTAGGCGCTCAGATTCCTCAGCATCGATAGTAAATGCAATATTATAGTTTTTAGCAAGTTTTGCTAATTGCAAAAGTATGGGTGACAATTCTTTAAGCACTCGTTCATATTGATCCTCTTCATAGCGAGGATGCAATGCTGAAAGTTTAATAGAAATACCAGGTTTTGCAAAAACATCAGCCTCAACTGGGTGAGATTTACCAATAGCCTCAATTGCGTCACTATATGCTTTAAAATATCGCGCGGCATCAGCAGCAGTTAATGCCGCCTCGCCTAACATATCATACGAATAACGATATCCTTCTTCTTCTTTTTTCTTAGCGCGCTTGATAGCTTCAGTAATTGTGCGCCCCATAACAAATTGCTTAGACATAATCCGCATAGCTTTTTCAACAGCCGCACGTACTATACCTTCACTACCCCTATTAACCAACGACATTAAACCTTTGCTAAATATTGAACCTGCCTTTTCTGGTGCTAATATTTTACCAGTTAACATTAACGCCCAAGTTGTTGCATTTATTAAAAAAGATTTAGATTGTCCAGAATGCGCTTGCCAATCAGCTTTGGTTAACTTATCTTTGATTAAAGAATCAATGGTTTTATTATCAGGAACACGCAATAGCGCTTCAGCCAAACACATTAAGGCAATACCCTCATCAGATGATAGAGAATACTCCGTTAAAAATGAATCAATTCCAGTAGTTTTAGTACGATTATGACGCACTTCTTTTACTAAGCTTATAGCTGATATTTCTATTGCTGAATTTATATTATTATTTAATTTTCCATATTCAATAAGAGCAGATATTACGCTTAATTCATCTTTACGATAAGCATCATTTATTAAAGCTCTTAATCCTTGTGGCGATTGTATTTTTTGCCTATCAAGCATAATTTTTCCCAAAAATTTTTTAATGTAGTTTACACTAGATAAAATTCCCTACAAATGCTTTATTAAAAAAGCCCTCGCCTCATGACCACCTGATGAAAAATTTTGAGATAATATTATCGTTAAAATAGAGTCATCCCTTAACGTTGACCACATTAACGACGCCTTAACCACGGTTCTTTTAATATAGATAATCAGACTGTAGCGACGCCTTTTATAAAAAGATGCGATAATCAACTTTAAAGGTCTCAGCAATCCGTTTGGCAAGCTCTTTACCAATAGAACGCCTACCATTCTCCATGGCAGATAAGTTAGTTTGAGAAATATTTAAAATAGTAGCCAGTTCAATTTGGCTTAAATCTTCTCTGTTACGCAAACCTTTTAACAAAAGACCAGGCTCACCATATTCATTTATAAGATCACCAAAAACATCATCAATAGAAAGTAGCTCTTTCAAGGCCATTTGATTATCCAGAATATCTTCAAGCGAATATTGTTTTAAAACAGCCAAAAAACTTTCTTTTGCATCAAACAAAATACGTTTTAATTTGCAGGCAGGTGCGATACAACAGTTTGCTTTTTCCTTATTAAAACATGGAACCAGATCGAAATTCGGCTCCAATTTGATAACCAATTCCCCAAGATTAATATCTGAAGGGTTTTGTGCCATCGTAATCCCACCGCTTTTGCCTCGAGTTGTTTTAATAACACCCATCTTTGCTAAATTGTGAATGATTTTTAGTAAATGGTTGGATGAGATTGTATACGCATTGGCAATATCGTTAATGGTGCACAACTCTTTTCTCAACGCAATATATATTAATGCTCTCAATGAATAATCTGTAAATTGGGTTAGCTGCATACATAATCTCTCTAAATCATTGCTTGACGAATATTATTTCTTTTTATAAGATGTATTTCAAATACATCTTTAAGGAATATACCATGTCTGAATCATTATTTGCCCGCTTAGGTGGTCAAAATGCTGTTAATGCTGCTGTTGATATCTTTTACCGAAAAATGTTAACCGATGATAGAGTCAGTCATTATTTTGATGATGTGGATATGGAGCAACAAATCCTCAAACAAAAAGGCTTCTTAACCATGGTTTTTGGCGGCCCTAATCATTATAGCGGAAAAAGTATGCGAGAAGGTCATCGTCATTTAATAAAGCGAGGGCTAAATGATACCCATGTGGATATTGTGATTGAACACCTGGGAGCAACTTTGCAAGAATTGGGAGCAAATGAAAAGGATATTCAGGAAGTAGCGGCTATCGCCAACAGCGTCCGCGATGATGTATTAGACAGGTAATAATATGACCGAACTGCATTACAATAAGCAAATCCTCCAGTCGATGGTGGATGAGTCTATCCTTGATTGCCTCTTGCGGCATGAAGTTGATTACCCTCATGCCTGCCAATCTGGAGTTTGTCAGGCTTGTTTAATAAAAACAACCGACTGCCCAATCGAGCCAAAATGGCAGGAAGGTTTGCCTGATAAATTAAAGTCCCAAGGATATTTTCTTGCTTGTCAGGCAAAACCAGTGAACACCATTTATTTGAAAGAACCGGATGCTGCAGAGTGTGAGCAACAAGCCATGATTACAGAGTTATATCTGCTTACCCACAACGTGATAAGAGTAAAACTTGTAGCAGATCACTTGGAACACTGGATACCTGGGCAATATCTAAATTTAATGAATTCTAACGGGATATCTCGAAGTTATTCCATCGCCAACATTCCTGCCAAAGAAGGATATATTGAACTTCATATCAAGCTTAAAGATGATGGAGCGATGAGCCAGTGGCTTCATAAAACAGCTACTGTTGATATGTTGGTTCATATTCGAGGGCCGTTTGGAACGTGTTATTATATAAACCCTGACCACTCATCATTTAATATGCTTCTGGTTGGAACAGGTACCGGTTTAGCTCCTTTAATAGCTATCGTCAAAACTGCTTTAAGCGAACAACATCGCGGAATAATCACCCTAATCCATGGAGGGTGTCAGGACAATGACATCTATTACGCCGAGGAATTGAAAACACTGGCATCATTTTATGATAACTTTAGATATGTTCCTTGCGTTTTAAAAACCAACGGACTGTACCCGGAGGCTAATATTTTCGGTAAAACGCTTAGCTACCTTTCTTCTAACATCCAAAACATACAAGTCTATGTGTGCGGGCCAAAAGAAACCACAAATAAATTAAAAACCAAAATATTTCTAGCGGGCATCCCTTCTGAAAAAATATTTAGTGATGCGTTTTTATAAAACGCCTTTTGACTAGCAATGAATTCATCATTGTCTTGGAGCTCAATTAGCAAGATTAGAAGTACAACTTTTATTTACAAAATTACTAAAAAAATTCCCAAACATTAGTGTTATAGGTTGCAATGTACATTTATGTAAAGTAAAACTTTCATGATAAAAACAAGTTAAGAGATTTTGAGAGTAATAAAATGACTCTTCATGTGTCACTTTCAGAAGTCCACTTCACTTTTGAAAGTGACATAAATATCAATCTGCGGATTTTAAATGGCGTGTCATTGGCCCATTGATGGCATTATATTTTTTCTTCCCATATTTTTTTCAACTTATTCAGCGAATTCGCATTAAGCTTAAGTTCTTCTTTATCTTTGGCTTCCCATAATGCGATTGTGACAGCACTCACACCAATTAGCTTTGCAAAGCTATTTTTTGAGCACTTTATCTGTGAACGTTTTTTCAAAATTATTTCACCAGTTAATTTAGAAGGGAAAGCAGATGAAATACTGTATGGTTTTTTAAGGCCAGTTTTAGCTAATGGTGCTTCTATCACGTCAACACCAAAGAGATCACTCAATGCATCATTATTATCCATGCGTTTTCTCAGACTTGTTGTCGTAGAAGTCACAGATGTAATTGCTTCGTCCAGATCAATCAGTTCTTCAAAATTCACACCACGTAATTTAAACAATTGCGCGGGATCACCATCGAGCCTTGAGCCTACTCCATATAAAACAGCAGCCACATGCTTACACATGGTTGTCCAATCAGGACAATCACAATCTAGAGAAAATTCGTGTATCAATGGAAATAATCCTTCTTTGGGGTGAACGACAACTTCCATAACGCCATTGGATAATTTGCCTGACAATAAATCTAATAACGAACTTACCTTCCCAAGGCATGTTTGTTTAATGTGCTCCCATTTTTCCTGCAAAAGTGGTTTTATTTTAATATTGACGTTGTAAAGCGAGCTACCTGAAACCATGGCTTTAATCTCACCTTCTTTAATATCCAGATGACAAACAGAACCATTACGAACATATGTGCGTCCGCGAGGCAATCGATTATCTAAATCACAAAAAGATTCCATGTGGGTGCACCATGATTTGCCCCAAAAAGATCTTGCGATCGTACGTCCTTCTATTTCAATGGGTTGAATATGATGACCTTTTTTAGTTAGCTGTTTCATTTTCTTCGCAGCATTTTCACGTCTTTTTGCAACTGGAACATAAGGTGCCCATCTCATACGAATACTTCCTCTTCTATAATTTGACTTACATCAAGACGCACTAAATTAAGCAATTGTTGATTGTTCATCTCGGTTAATAACGCTTCACCACTCACTTGAAGGATGTCAGATGCCAATGATACTTTGTCTATAATTAATCGATCAATTTTTTCTTCTATTGTTCCTTTGGTGATGAGTTTGTGAACCAAAACATTGCGTTTTTGACCAATACGAAAAGCACGATCGGTGGCTTGATTTTCAACCGATGGATTCCACCAACGATCAAAATGAATGACATGATTTGCTGCGGTTAAATTTAATCCTGTACCACCAGCTTTTAGGGATAAAACAAAAAATGGTGGTCCTTTGACATCTTGAAATCTATCAACGAGTTTTTTTCGCTGTGCAATAGGTGTTCCGCCATGCAGAACAAGGCCGGGCACTCCAAAACATTTTTCTAAGAAATGTGCAATAGGCGCTGTCATTTCACGATATTGTGTAAAAATAAGTACCTTCTCAAAACGTGAGGCAATTTCTTCACATAAATTTGCTAAGCGTTCAAATTTACCACTTCGTTTATCAAGGTAATCTTTATCTCCTAATAACTGCCCTGGATGATTACATATTTGTTTAAAGCGCGTGAGATAAGCAAGGACGATGCCACGTCGTTGAATGCCTTCTTCTGTTTTCTCTAATGCACGCGTCATATCATGCACAGCATGGGTATACAATTTTAATTGTTCTTTAGTTAAGTCGCACCATACATTCATTTCTGTTTTATCTGGTAAATCAGCAATGATTAATTTGTCGGTTTTTAAGCGTCTCAACATATAAGGCTGCACCAATTGGCGCAAAGGCGCATAGGATGTATTGCTGTTACTCATTGATTTAATAAATTGTTTAAAGCGCGTGCTGCTGCCCAAAAGACCTGGACAAATAAAATCATATAAAGACCACAAATCACCCAATCGATTTTCAATGGGTGTTCCTGTTAATGCAATACGAGAGTGTCCTTTCAATGTTTTCACTAATTTTGTTTGAGTTGAAGTTGGATTTTTAATAGCTTGAGCTTCGTCTAAAATGATTAAGTGCCAGTTTGTTTCACAAATCCAATTCTGATGCTGTAATGTGCCATAAGTTGTAATAACTAAATCATATGTGCTTAAATCATCGTTTATAGGCGTTTGCAGACCATCAAATGCACTGTGGTAAAATAAAGCACTGATTGATGGTGCAAAACGCCGTATTTCCGAGCGCCAATTCGCTAAAAGTGAAGCGGGTAAGACCAGTAGACTAGGTCGATTGAGTTGTTTT